>JBAXTU010000001.1:0-74222 GCA_037130015.1 bacterium
ACTGCAGGGTCAGGTTCAAATATTTATGGTTTGGCTCCTGGAGATAGTATTTTATATGCAAAGAATAATTTACAATTTGGAGCAGGTGGGGCACGTGATGCAAAGTTGTCTATAAGTTCTAATGGTAATATCAGGGTTAGTAATGGAGCAAATTATGCTAATAAAGTAGTTTGCTATATGGCTACTGGTATTCTTGGACATTGTGATCCAGGAGTAACTTGCACTTGCGTAGCTAATTAAATAAATCAACTTTTAAATTTATAAATAATTTTTTATGCTAAGTAAAAAAACTTCGGCAATTATTGGTGGTCTTATGTGTCTGTTGTTGGCGGTGCTGTTTGTGCCACAAGCCTCGGCCGCTACTAATATTGTCAGTACCACCTATCCCTATGCTTGGGGTGAAAATATTGGCTGGGTCAATTTTTACACCGACGGCAACGGCGATTTAATAGTTAGTAGCAGTACTATCACTGGCTATATTTGGAACGAAAATTTTGGTTGGATTAATATGAGTCCTACTTGGGATCCTGCTAATGGCAATGTTCCAAATGGTTATGGTGTTAAAAATGACAATAATGGTAATTTATCAGGCTATGCTTGGGGTGAAAATATTGGCTGGTTAAGTTTTAATGGTATCAAAATTAATACTTCAACTGGTAGATTTTCTGGTGTCAGTGTTGTTAATGCTAGCGACACTGTCGGCAGATTAAATTTTGATTGGACAGATGCTAGTGGCACCATGGGCAGTATCATTACTAGCTGGCGACCAAATGTCACCGCAACTTGTAATAGTAATTATGTTTGTGATGGCACAGAAACTATAGTTAGTTGTCCTAGCGATTGCCCAACACCTGTTTGTAATCATAATAAAACTTGTAATACTGGAGAAACAACTGCCAATTGCCCTAGCGATTGTCCAGCTGTGACACCGCCAACAAGCGGTGGCGGTGGTGGCGGTGGAGTTAGTTTACCTGTAAAGATTGCAGGCGCTATTGGTGAAATTATTGCTAGTAATTATGCCAATCATACCATTACTTTAAAATTATCAGCTGGAAGTAGTATAAATATGGCTGCAGTCAGTGAAAGTGCTGATTTTAGTGGTGGATCTTGGTGGCCTTATAGTGGTAGTTTTATTTATAAAGTAGTTGGCGCTGATAGTGGTAAAGTATATATCAAAGTTAAAAATAGCCAATCAGAAAGTGAAGTTTTTACGCTTAATTACTCTTTATCTTCTGGCGGTAATATTGTTCCTCCGACAGCGCCAGTATCTGGCGGTACTGTTGTGCCAACAACACCTCCTGTCAGTACGGTTATTGTGGCTACAGTCAAACCAGGTTCAGATAATGTGGCTGTTAGACGCGCCATAAAAGTTAATTCTTTGATTAAAGCGCCAAATGGCCGATATTATTTGATTAATAATGGCATGAAGCAATTATTAACATCAGCGCAAATGGCCACGGCCAAGTATAAAAAATTAAAAGCTAGTGCCACAGTCGTTAATGCCAGCACTTTCAATATTATTCCAACTTATAGAGTTGATAAAACAATTGTCAGAGCTAAAAATGGCAAGATGGGTGCTATAGTTGGTGGTTCAGTGATGTTTTTTTCCGGTCCCAGTCAATTGAAACAATATATGACCGTCAACAAAAAGAAAACTTTTGTGCAGTTGACTGATTGGGAATTTTTTTCCATTCCTTGGTATCAAGAAAAAACCATTTATCGTTTGTCTGATGGTTCATTGCATTTGTTGAATAAGGCTGGAGAAAGCATTATCAGTCAAGCTGATGTTTCCAACAAGTATGCTGATTTCAATATTGTTGATGTCAATGATTCGGCGCTAAATTGGTATTGGGCTTTGTAAATATAAAAATATTTTTTAAAAAATAACCCTCTGGATTTTATCCGGAGGGTTTTTTGATAAGGATTGGCATTTTTTATAATGTATGTTAAGATTAGGTTAAGTTTAACTTATATATAATAATATGATCAAAGACAATCTAATTACGGTCAAAGAGTTGCGTGAAAGTTTGCCGGCAATTATCGGCAGAGTGCGACGTGGTGGTGAATTTTTAGTGTTAAAAAAGTCCAAACCAGTTTTCCGTTTGTCCTCGCCTGAAACCGAAGGCTCTTGGGAAACAGTGATTGATTTTACTAAAATTAAAAAAGGCGGAATTAAAATTGGCGAACTTTTAAAAGCTTTATAATCTATGGATAAGATAAATAAAGCCTTGGCAAAAATATCAGACAAAGATAGACAAAAGATTAAAACACTTTTGATAAAAATTGTCGCTCGTGATTTTATTGGTTTGGATTTTAAAAAGTTAGTCGGACGAGATGATATTTATCGTGTGCGCAAGGGGGATTGGCGCATTATTTTTCATTTAGTTAAAGAGGATGTGTTTATTTTAGCCGTGGAAAAAAGGAGTGATAATACATATAATTTTTAAGATATATGACATATAAAGATTTTCTAAATCAAGATGGTGAAAAACGTTGGCAAGATAAGTGGCTGAAAGAAAAAATTGATAAGGCCGAAGATTTTGGTTCTAAACCAAAAAAATATGTGCTGGATATGTTTCCATATCCAAGTGGCGCCGGGCTTCATGTTGGTCATCCCGAAGGCTACACTGCTACGGATGTTTATTCGCGTTATTTTCGGCTCAAAGGTTTTAATGTGCTTCATCCTATGGGTTGGGATGCATATGGTTTGCCTGCAGAAAATTATGCCATCAAAACTGGCACTCAGCCAAATGTGACCACGGCTGAAAATGTAGCCACTTTCAAACGCCAAATACAATCACTGGGTTTTTCTTATGATTGGGACAGGGAGATTAATACTACCGATCCTGGATATTACAAATGGACGCAATGGATTTTTTTACAATTGTTTAAAAAAGGTTTGGCTTATGAAGCGACTGTGCCTATAAATTTTTGTCCATCTTGCAAAACTGGCTTGGCCAATGAAGAAGTTAAAGATGGTAAATGTGATCGTTGCGGAACAGAGGTGATTAAAAAAGACATGCGTCAATGGATGTTGAAGATTACTGCCTATGCTGATCGGTTGCTTGAAGGCGTTGACAAGCTTGATTGGCCTAATTCTATTAAGACACTGCAAAAGAATTGGATTGGCAGAAGTGAGGGGGCAGAGGTGACATTTGCCATCACCACGGCAAATGTCATCCCGAGCGAAGCCGAGGGATCCCTTAAAATAAAAGTCTATACTACTCGCCCTGATACTTTGTTCGGCGCTACTTATATGGTTTTGTCGCCTGAACATAAATTAGTTCAAGAGTTAAAAGATAAGATTTCTAATTTTTCTGAAGTAGAAAAATATATTAGCGACGCAAAAAATAAATCAGACCTAGAACGCACAGAATTAAATAAAAATAAAACCGGCGTGGAGTTGAAGGGGATTAAGGCAATTAATCCGGTTAATAATGTAGAAATTCCCATTTGGATTTCTGATTATGTGCTCTCAACTTATGGTACTGGCGCTATTATGGCGGTGCCGGCCCACGATGATCGTGATTTTGAATTTGCGAAAAAATTTGATTTGCCGATTATTGAAGTGATTAAGGGCGGTGATATAAAAAAAGAAGCTTACACAGATGTTGATAATGGACTCATGGTTAACAGCGAATTTTTAAATGGCTTAATGCCGGAAGAAGCCATTGGCAAAATGACTGCATGGCTGGAAGAAAAGAAGGTTGGTAAAAAAGCGATTAATTATAAATTGCGTGATTGGGTTTTTTCTCGCCAAAGATATTGGGGCGAGCCAATTCCTTTGGTTCATTGCGACAAGTGTGGCATCGTGCCTTTGGATGAAAAAGATTTGCCACTGACTTTGCCGGAAGTAAAAAAATATGAACCGACTGGCACAGGTGAATCTCCACTGGCCACAATTGATATCTGGGTAAATACGACTTGTCCCAAATGTGGCGGTCCTGCCAAACGCGAAACCAACACCATGCCTCAATGGGCGGGCAGTTCTTGGTATTGGCTCAGGTATATTGATCCGTATAATCATGAAAATCTGGCTGATCCTAAAAAATTAAAATATTGGTTGCCGGTTGATTTGTATCTAGGTGGAGCTGAACATGCGGTGTTGCATTTATTGTATGCCAGATTTTGGAATATGGTTTTGTTTGATCTTGGCGCAGTGCCATTTGAAGAACCATTTACAAAACTCATCAATCAAGGTTTGATTTTGGGCGAAGATAATGAAAAAATGTCCAAGTCTCGCGGTAATGTAGTAAATCCTGATGATATTGTCAAAGAGTATGGCGCCGATACTTTTCGTCTTTATGAAATGTTCATGGGGCCCTTGGAGGATATGAAGCCTTGGAGCACAAAAAATATTTTGGGTGTTAATAGGTTTTTATTTAAAGTTTGGGAAATTGGTCAAAATAAAAAAGAAGAATTAAGATTTAAAAATGAAGAGATTGAAATTATTTTAAATAAAACCATAAAAAAAGTCGGCGAGGATATTGAAAAGATGAGCTATAATACTGCTATCTCGGCTATGATGGTTTTGGCTAATGAAATAAATAAACATGTCTCAGAAACTGGTCATGCTCCATCTTTGCAAAATGTGGAAAAATTTCTTATTATTCTTTCATCTTTTGCTCCGCATTTGACCGAAGAATTGTGGGCTGGCCTTGGTCATAAGACAAGTATTTTTAAAGAAGCGTGGCCGGAGTATGATGAGAGTAAGACAATTGACTCAGAAATTGAATTACCAGTGCAAGTCAATGGCAAAGTCCGTGCCAAATTAAAAGTAGCAACCGATATTAGTGAAGCTGACGCCGTGGCTTTGGCCAAGGCTGATGAAAATATTAAAAAATATTTAATTTCCGAGCCTAAAAAAGTTATTTTTATTAAGGGCAAGATGATCAGTTTTGTTATTTAATTAAACAATGAAAATAATCTCGGGTGATAATTTAGGAAGAGCCAAATGGGACGAATTTGTAAAAACTAATTCGTCTGATTTTGGTTTATTGCAATTAAACGTTTGGAAAGATTTTCAAGAAGTACAGAATAAAAAAGTTTTCCAATTGGCTGTAATTGACGAGAGTGAACAAATTTTAGCGGTGGCGCAAATAATTAAAAGTAAACTGCCGTTAGGCAAAAGTTATTTTTATCTGCCACGCGGGCCGGTTGTTAATAATAAAAATAAAAAAGAAATTATTGATTTTTTATTTTCTGAAATTAAAAAAATAGCCAAACAAGAAAACGCTATTTTTTTACGTTTGGAACCGGCTTGGCAGGAGAGTGAAGAAAATATCAGCTGGCTGAAAAATAATAATTTTAAATCCATTGGCCAAATTCAGCCAAAATCAACTTTAGTTTTGGATTTATTAAAAAGCGAAGAAGATCTTTTGCAAGCTATGAAGCCAAAGACTAGGTATAATATCAGGGTAGCTCAAAAGCATTGCATCAAGATAGATGAGGGTAAAGAATATTTTGAAGCTTTTTGGAATTTAATGAAAAATACTTCCGAGCGTGATCAATTTGTGTCGCATCAAAAAGAATATTATCAAAAAATGTTGGAAGTTTTGAGTGAGACTAAAAATTTAAAACTCCTCGTGGCCAAAGACGGTGACAAAGTAATTGCCACCAATCTGGTGGTTTATAGCGGTGATTGGTGTGTATATTTGCATGGCGCTTCTGATTATTCGGCTCATGAAAAAATGGCGCCTTATCTATTGCAATGGGAAACTATACTGCAAGCCAAGGCGCATGAATGTTTGTATTATGATTTTTGGGGCGTGGACGAAATTAAATGGCCGGGTGTGAGTCGATTTAAAATCGGTTTTGCTCCGAACACTCAACTTACCAAATATGTCGGTGCCTATGATTTGTCTTATGAAAAATTTTGGCATCAGGCTTATGTTGGTTTGCGAAAATTTAAAAAATAAAATTATACCCAATGAGTTTTGAAGTCAAAGACATGATCTTATCTTGTTTTCCTAGGCGTTTAAGTCGTCAAGTCAGGGAGCTATATTTTTCTTCGTTAATTTTGGTTTTTGCTGAATCGCTGATTGCAATTTTTGAGCCGGTTTTTTTGTTTTTGTTTTTTTCTGGCAGAGGAGCTAGTTTGCCAATAGCATTAATGCAAGTGATTATTTTTTATTTGGCTATTTATGTTCTTTATTTTTTTACCATTCCACTGGGCGCCAAATTTGCCAAGCATTTCGGCTATGAATATTCCATGTCATTAAGTTCTGTTTTTGTAGTTTTAATTTATTTGGGATTTATTTTAATGAAAACTTGGTTTTGGCCAGCTATTATTTTATCAATTGTTTCTTATACTTTGGCCAAACTTTTTTATTGGCCGGCTTATCATGCTAACTTTGCCCGTTTTTCAGATTGCAGTGAACGCGGTCGGGAAATTAGCAATCTGGGTGTTTTGCAATCAATCGGCGGTATTATTGCGCCAGTCATTGGCGGTTTTATTTTAAAATTTTATAGTTTTCCTGTATTGTTTGTTTTGGCCGCGGTTTTAATTTTGCTTTCTAATATTCCCATGCTTAGAACCAAAGAAAAATTTGAACCAACAAAATTTTCTTATTTTGGCGCTTATAAATTTTTATTTTCAAAAGCCAAAAGACGCAAATTTTTCTCTCTTTGGGGATATGGCGAAGAATTTATCGCCATAGTAATTTGGCCGATTTTTATTTATGTGGTGGTCAAAGATTTTCTTGATCTGGGCGCTTTAACAGCCGTTTCTTTATTTGCCACCACCTTGATTTTTTTGTTTATCGGTCGTCTGACAGACAGCCAAGACGGGCGATCTATTTTGCGACTAGGGACTTGGTTTTATTTTTTCAGCTGGCTGGTAAGGCTTTTTACCCGCACCGTGCCTGGCATTTTTACTGTTGATGTTTATTCTCGTCTGGGCAAGCAAGCGCTTAGCGTGCCTATTACAGCTATGACTTATAGCAAAGCTATGGAAAAAGATTCATCCACCATGGGTACTATTTTATTTTTTGAAATGTCGCTAGTAGCCGGCAAAATTATAGCCATGATTGCTTGTTTATTACTGTTGCAATTTTTCGCTTTCAGTTGGAATCCGCTTTTTGTTTTGGCCGGACTCATGAGTTTGCTTTATTTATTGTTTTAATTTATGGCGAGTCGCTGGAAATTTATTGATGTGCTCAGGGGATTGGCCATAGTGCTAATGGTTTTTAATCATACGGCCAGGTACCTATTGGACATTTCTGTTTTTGGCTATGAACAATTTGTTTATGGCACCATGATTATGGCTGGGCCTGTTTTTTTGTTTTTGGTGGGTTTTTCACTGGCCTTGTCATTTGAGGCGACCAAAAAAAATATCAAGTCAAACAGAAAAATAATCAGCAAATATGTTTTTAGAGGGTTAATAATTACAGCCGTTGGTTTTTTTCTTAGCTTTTGCGTTTTTTTGGACGAACAGTCATTGACTAGCAATGTTTTACACACCATTGGGGAAGGAATTATTTTAGCCATTCCTTTTTTATACTTCAGTCAAAAGTCCATTGGCCGTTTATTGACTTTATTTTTGGCCATAATTGTTATAATTTCTTTTTATTGGCTTTATCTTTTTTTTGTATTTTTTTCATTGTCGCATCAGATTATCGCGCAAATGTTTTTGTCTGGTTTTCAGTTGGTGCCATGGTTTGGTGTTATATTGCTAGGCATAGTCTCTGGCAATTTTTTTATTTTATCTGTACAAAAAAATCAGGCTAGTTTGTTTTTTAAAAAAATATTAGGTCTAGGTATTTGTAGTTTTTTGGTTTTTATATGTGTACAAATGATAAATCCGCAGACGCTTTGGCTGTTTAGCGGGGATTATGACCTGAACGGTTTTTGGTTGCCATCAGGAGCAATGATGATTTTTATCTTGTCAGGAATTATGGTTTGCTTGTCTGCTGTGTATTATTTGGTTGAAATTAAAAAAATAAATTTGCAATTTTTGATTGATTTTGGTCGGGCTTCGCTTGTGTTGTATGTTTGGCATTTATTTTTAGTGGTTGTGGTTTTTGAGATTATTCTAGGTTTAAATTTTTTCAATTGGTTTTTGTTTTTTGTTTTTGATTTGTTGTTGTTTGTATTTTTGTGGCAGTCAGCTAAAATATGGATAGAGATTAAAAAATATTTAAAAAAATATGTATACTAAAGACCAAATCAAAACACTTTGCGCCAAATACGACCTGATGCCATCAAAAAGCAAAGGGCAGAATTTTTTGACTGACTTTAAAGTGATTGAAAAAATAATTGAAGTGGCAAAAATAAGCAAACAGGAAACGATTTTAGAAATAGGTCCTGGTTTGGGCGTGTTGACAGGGGAGTTGATAAAATCAGCCAAAAAAGTAATAGCCGTGGAATTGGACAAAAAATTGTTTGATTTTTTACAAGTTGAGTTTGTAGGAATTGAAAATTTAGAATTGATTAATTCCGACATTTTGAAATTGAATTTAGCAAAATTGAATTTAAAAGATTTTGAATATCGTCTGATTGCTAATTTGCCATATAATATTACTTCCGTGGCTATTAGAAATTTTTTGACTAATTCGCCCAAGCCCAGTGAAATGATTCTTATGGTACAAAAAGAAGTGGCCCAAAGGATTTGTGCGCCTATTGGTGAAATGAGTATTTTGGGTATTTCAGCCCAGTTCTATGGCCTGCCAGAGGTCTTATTTGAGGTCAGGCGAGGTTGTTTTTGGCCAGAGCCGAAAGTTGACTCAGCTGTAATTAAAATAAAGTTAAAAGAAAATTTACCTGAAATTAGCGAAAAAAAGTTTTTTCAAATAGTGAAGATGGGTTTTTCTTCCCGTCGCAAGCAATTACATAATAATTTGGCTTCGGGATTGAACTTAAAAAGTGAAGATTTAAAAAAAATTATTATGGATTTGGGTTTTGATGAAAAAATCAGAGCGCAAGATTTGGGAGTGGCTGATTGGATTAAAATTCAGCAGATGATTTCTAAATAATATTTATTTGGGAATGATTTAATTTTTATGGTTTAATATATTTGTTTTTTATTTGTTAGTTTTATATTAAATGTGGTATAATTTAGTTATAAAATAATTATCCACACTTCAATGGAAGGTGAAGAAAGAAACAGGCCTGATTCTTTGCAAGTTGATCCGTCAAATTGGGAAGAATATCAAGAAACAGTTGATGAAAATACTGTTTTTTCAGACGAAAAAAGGCCACGAAAAGAAAAAGCCGTTGCCGGAGCTATTTTAATTGTGGCTTTGGTGGCTGTTTTTTTTGTTTATTATCAGTTGTCATTGGCTGTTACCAGTCCTTTTAATTCTTTTATGCAAGCTACCAGTATAGCGTCAAGTTCTTTTGTTGCGACAGATAATAATGGCAGTAATTCCGCAATTAAAGATCAATTTTTGTCCATGGCAGAGCTTAAAAGCAAAGACACGGATGGTGATGGTCTGTCTGATTATGATGAATTATACAAATATCACACCAGTCAATTTTTAGAAGACACGGATGGTGATGGTATTTTTGATGGACAGGAAATAAAAGACGGTACCGATCCTCGTTGCCCCACCGGACAAATGTGTGATCATAGTTTAGAGGTGGCTTTGGCTCCGCCAACTTTTGATACCTCTGTTATGTCTTTGCCTGATCAAACAGCTGTACCCGATGCTAGTACCACCTTGAATATTATTAAGCAGTTATTATTAGATAATGGTGTTCCTCCTGATCAAATATATCAATTCAGTGATGCTGATTTGTTAGTTATGTATCAGCAGGTTGGCTCAGAACAAACCAGCTTGAGTAGTGTACAGCAGGTTACATCGGGGAATAGTGGTGTTAGTCAAATTCAATATAGCAATAACGTTGATTTTAAAACTTTAGGCATTAATTCACTAGAAGATTTTAAAAAAATGTCAGGATCTCAATTGCGTCAACTTATGATTTATCAGGGCGTAGCAACTGATACTTTAAATCAAATTACCGATGATGAAATAAAAACTATCTTTTTAGAGCAATTACAATCAGTAACTAGTAGTACTGCCACTTCAACCTTAAAATAATTTTATTTTTAATGTTAAATAAATTGTTTTCATTTATAAAAAATCAGAGCTTCAAACAGTTGATTGCTGGTTTTTTATTGTTTTTAGTTATGTTTTTTGTGCCGATGATGCCAGTTTTGGCGCAAAGTGCTGTGGCAATAACAGCAACTCAGAGAGCCTATGATGCAGCTTTATTAGATACTGCTGTTAAATATGGCCTGGTTACAATGGGACTTAATGCTGCTTATAAAATTTGTATGAATAATGATAAGGGAGCAAAACCAGATCAGCCAGGTCCTGTAAAACCAGAAAGTAATACTTCTGGTGAAGATGGGTCAGGTTTTAATTATGATGATCCGTATGCATCGGCTATTCCACTAGAGCCAACACCAGCCATGAATACTGATATTCAAAATTTGACTAATTGTATGGCTGAATCTTTGAAGGGCAATGCTGTTTTTACTAGAGCCCAGATTGAGGCGGATATTAAAATACGTCAGAGTCAAACCAATGAGAGTGGAATGGATAAAATATTTAAAGATGTTTTTGCTGCAGCCTGGAAAAACATGTGGAGTCAATTTTCCAAAAGAATAGCTTATGACACTGCCAGTTGGCTGGCTTCTGGTGGCAAAGGGCAACAGCCATTATTTGTGACTCAAGGTTTTGGCCCTTATATGCTTGGCGTGGCCGACGAATCGGTGGGTGCTTTTATTGATACTATAGACAAACAATATGGCGTCAATTTGTGCGCGCCAAATTTACAAATTCAATTATTGTTTAAGCTGGGACTAAATCCGAATGTTCCTCCAGTTCAATGCCGTTTCAGTAAAATGATCACCAATTGGGGTTCGGCTATCAATGATGCCAGCTTTACTGTCAATTATAACGCCTATTTATCGCCTTCAGAAAATGATTTTGGTGTTTTTCTTAAATTGCAAACCGGAGTTATTGATGAAAAAAATTGGGCTTTGTTTCAGGCGGCTCTAAAATTAAATACCGATAATGGTTGGCAAGATGTGCAAAATTTTGCCAAAAAAATCTTGACTCCTGGCAGTATGGTTAAAGAGTTAGCCATGAATTCAGGTGGAGCAGATATTAACAAATTCATGGAAGAACAAAAAGTTTTTACTGGTACGGTGGTTGATTTTATTAATACTTTTGCTCAGACTTTGGTTTTTAAATTATTTAGTAATTTGCAAAATGGTTATTTTTCTAATAATAGTGATAGTAGTAGTGGCAATAGTTTAGCTGGCTTAAACTTAACTGATTTGTCTGGTTTGTTTAATTCTCAATCCCAACCATTTATTGAAGGTAAGGCTGGTGCGGCCGGAAGACTGACAGGAATATTTCAGGCTCAAGATTCTGCTGCCAATCCAGGTCCGTATGATATTATTAATAAATTAATTTTTTGTTCAGATACTGCCAGAAAAAATCCCGGACCAACCGATTGTGTAATAGACGAATCTTTTGCTTCTGGCATCCGTAATAGGGTTTTTGTCAAGGACTTGCCAGATAGTATTAAAAAACGTCGTTTTGCTCCTTCTGCTAATGATGTCACCAATCCTCAACTGGCTTTTACTTGGCGTAATATTGAAATACTTAGAAAATATCGCATTGTGCCAGACGGTTGGGATGTGGCGGCTCAGTATTTGGCAAAAGCCACTGGCACTTATGTCACCCTAAATGATTTAATATCATGTTTTGATCCAAATGATAATTATACTGACTATTTTGCCCCATGGTGTGAAGGAATGATTGATCCTTTTTGGATTTTGAAGGCTTCAGAGCTTTTTTGCCGACGGCAAGGATATGGCGCCACCAATTTATTTTTTGATGCTCAAGATGGTACAATTCAAAGAAATAAATATTGTTCTGATGAACAACAGTGTATAAAAGAAGATTATCAAGGAAATTGTTTGGCTTATGGCTATTGCACTGAAGAAAGACGCAATTGGGATTTTAATGCCACGCCTTGCGAACCAAAATATAATACTTGCCAAACAGTCACTAGTCGTCTTGGTGGGACTAATTCTTATTTAAAAAATACGCTTGATTTCCGTTATTGCAATGCGCAAAACGCTGGTTGCCGTTGGTATAGTGCCACTTTGAATCCAGTTTCCAATGATTGGATGCATGAGACATCTTATTATCCTTCATCAGATGCTTCTTCTACTTTAGCCCTGACAAAATGTGGAGAATATGGAGGCTGTGATGTTAAAGGCACAGGAGAACAAGTAGGCGCTTGGCGTAGTATTAGTCCAGATTACAAAGTTATTTTGGGAAGTCCTTGTCTGGACACTAATAATTGTAAATTTACCGCTGATGATAAATGCACAATTCCTTATGGTGGAATTAAATGTCTGACCGGATCTTCCACTTGGCTCACTTTGGGAACATCAACTATGCCTGGAGCCGAGACCATTTATTTTAATCGTCAGGTTCAGGCTTGCGATGGTTCAGAAAGTGGTTGTAGTCAGTTTATACGTGCCGTGCCTGGAGTTGGCAGTAATCTAATACCAAATAGTGGTTTTAATATTGATGAAAATAATAACAACAAGCCAGATGGCTGGGAAAAAGGAGCACATGCATCACATATGACTTCTACTAATGGGCAGGTTTTGGTAGATTATGATGCTGAGACCATATACGCAACAGTGATAAGCGTCAAACCAAATACAAGGTATGTTCTTTCTGTTTATGCGGCTCAAACTTCAACCGTTTCCACTAGTGAAGCTAGAATAGAAACCCAATTATTTGAGTCAAATGATGCCAATATTTCACACAATAATGTTACAGGGTATGGTTTAAAAAGCATTGCTACTAATTGTACAGTGTCAGCCGGAGGTAATAATTATTTTGGAGCAGAAGCTAAAACTACGGAATTAATTTTTAAACCAGCAGGTACGGATCCGGAAAGAAGTTCTTGTTGGTTTGAAACGCCAGCCACAGCTGGGCAAATTGGTATAAAGATGTTTGCGAATGATTTGCTTGTTCCGACTGGTAAGCAAATACTTATAAGTGATATTCAATTAGAAGAAGTTGCTTATGGTGTTGAGTATCCTTCGTCTTATACGGATTATGCACCATCTCAAAGACCGAGCAATCAATTGGGTTATGTGAAAAAAGCACCTGATTATTATCGTTGCTATACCACTTCAACTTTTTCAGCTTGGCCATTAAATCGCAATCAATTGGAAAAAGTTTTACAGCAAAGAAGGCCAGAATGTTCTGCTTATGCTGGTGTTTGTATTCCAGAAGAAGTTGGTTGTGAGGCTTTTACACCAGTTAATAAAGATCCTATGGTGCCAGGCGTGGCCACCAAAGCTGATTTATGTCCGGCCGAGTGTCTAAATTACCAAACCTATCGCCAATCAGAAACAAGTTTCTTGTCACCTGATGAGCGTCAGTTTATTGCTAATAGCAATTTAAAAACTTGTTCGGCATCTGTGGCTGGTTGTGATGAATTTACAAATATTGATGAAGCGACCAGAGGTGGAGAGAGTAGGGAATATTATTCCAAATTGAAATTTTGTCAAAAGCCAGCCAGTGATGACAGTGATTATTTCACTTGGGAAGGTAGCGACACCACTGGTTATCAATTGAAATCATATCGTCTGAAACATAGCCAAACTAGCAGTGTTGATCCTACGGCACCTTGCACTGTTTTGACTTATCCAACAGGTAGTGGTGGAGCTAATGCTTGTAAAGATCTTATTACTGATGGTGATGCTAGAATTGCTTTACCTAGTCCTTTGGCTGGTCCGGTTGTTAAAGCTGGAAGGTTAAAAGATTATTTAACTCATTTAAATAATGATGTCATTACCACCAGCACAGACTTGAATCCACTGATTACAACAGAATTACACAAATATGGTTTGTGCGCCAAGCAAGAAGTGAAAGGTTATTATTATTTTTCAGATAATGGCACGCCAGCCACTACCACTGATGATAGTTTGGTGTATACGCCAATTAACCCGGATTGCCGTGAGTTTTATGATGATATGGGTAATGTTAGTTATCGTTTGCTGTATCAGACTATTATGTCCACCAATAATTGTTATGCTTATCGTCGCACTCAGACACAATATTCGTTTCTTGATGCTCAAAATGATTGTGATAATTATCAGGGTTATTGGGATACTACTAATAATGTTTGTATTTACATGGCGGTGCCAAAAGGTGGTCGTGTTTGTTCGGCTACGGCCGTTGGTTGTCGTGAATATATAGGCAATCGTGGTAATAATGTGCAAAATGTATTAAACACTGATTTTGAAAGCGGAGCCGACTCCTGGCAATATGGCACACTCAGTGCCGCAGCCACTTATCCTGGCGGTTCTTCTTTTTCTAATAAAGCGGCTAGTGGCCAAAACTTTGGACAAGTGATCAGAAATATTTATTTAAGCAATAATCGTTCATATACTTTGAGTTTTTGGGTACGAGGCGGAGATATTGACGGAGATTTTTCTCTGGACTCTGTGCGTTTGTTGGCCACATCTTCTATGAGTGGAACTAATGATTATCATAGTTTTTTTGCGGTATCTTCAACTCAGGCTAGTGAAGCTGGCCTTTCCTCTCAGGGTGTTTCTAGTACCTTGGCCGTGGTAGAAGTTAATGATCAATGGCGCCGTTATGAGCTGGGACCGGTGTATGTTGATTGGGGTGGCAATCAAGAATATTTTTCAAATACTCTAGAATTAAATATACCAACTGGTAAAACAATTTTTATTGATAATGTAATTCTAAAAGAAGTCAATCAAAATATTTATGCCATAGACAACTCTTGGGTGACTCCATTTTCTTGCGACAACAAAATTGAAACGCCTTATGGCAGTAGCAGTACTAATCCGAGTTTTGTTTATGATAGTTACAATGCGGTGCGTGATTATCCTGGGGAAATGGTGGGTTGTAGCGCTTATCGTGACAGAAAAAATGTTGTTTGGAATCTAAAATCGTTTGAGCGTTTGTGCCGTCCAGATGCTATTGGTTGTGAGGCTTTGATTGATACTTATAATTCTGATTCGCCTTTTGGAATAACATATAATGTTGGCGATCAAAAAGGCGCTGAGGTGAAAGTACCTGCTGATTCGCAAATTTATATGGTCAATGACAAGCCGTTTGAATGTAAGGCAGAAAATATGGGTTGCGGAGCATATGGTTTGCCTAATATGACCAGATATGATGAAACAGTTGGCTATAATACTATATTTTTGAAAAATCAACCTGATCGCTATAATTCTGATTTGTGCAAATCCAATGAATTATGGTGCGAGCAATTCCAAGAACAATCCAAGTCTGTTAATAGTTCTTTTGTGTATTTCAAGGATCCTAGAGGAAAATTGTGCCAATATTCAATAGCTGGTACAAGTATTGATGGTTTGTCTAATTTGGGTCAGTGGTATGAGGTTAATGCTTCTACTACTTGTGCAGTGGATTATTATCAAACTATTGGCGTGGGCAATAGGGAAGAGAAAAAACAACCAGTTGGTTGGTGGGAAAATGATCCCGCAAACTCTAATTTTGGAGGAGAAAGCACACGGTATGCAACTGGTTGGGCAGGATTATGTCCACCAACTCAAAGCAGTTGCACAGAATATATTGATCCTTTGGGACAATTTTATGGCAACATGATTGATACTAGATTAGTATCTGTAGAGCATAAAATGTCAATAGCTTTGGATGCTGATGTTTTGTATGTGGTTTCGGCTAAGACAGTTGAATATAGTGCGGGGACAACAACACCTAATATTAGTGTTTATTGTCCTGGTTCAAAAATCTTATCACCAGATTTGAGTATGCAATCACCAACTGGTGTAGGTGAAAGTATTAGCTTGGATAGAAATCAATTTACAACTAAAGAGCAGGTAAGTGGAAGATTTTATTTAATAAGTACAAATAATTACACTAGTTTTAATTGTACTGTTTCGTATAGTCCAGGCATTGACGAGAAGACTCTTCAAATAGCTCCGGCTGGTGTTTATTATTATTTGGCTGATGAAGTTGAAAAAGCCAATGAAGGCAATGCTTGTAATGGTTCGGTTGATTTTGATAATGGTTGTATTTTAGTGAATAATCGCTCTAATATTAATTATTCTAGCTATTCAACTTCTACTAGATTCAAAGATTATTTGATTTATGACACTGATAAAACCTATTTTAGCCAAATGCTAAATCCATCGCATCAAGCTCTGAGTCCGCAAATGGCTGATGACAGTGCTCAAAATAATTCTGACAGTATTGTTAAGGTATCAAAAAATCGCCAATGTTCAAATTGGCTATATTGCAATACTTATCAAAAAAGCAATAACAGCGACATTAATCCAAGTTTTGGTAATAATGACCACTGTCTGAGTATTGGCGCTTGTTCCTCGCTTGGTAGTAATGGTTCATGTAATCGGTCTGCTACTTTGGATAATTCAAGTTATTTTAGGGTTGGTAGAGATTCTAATAAGACTGGATATTCAATTTTAGGATTAGATGCCTCATCATCTTTTGGCTATATTGCTTTGTCAAAACTAAAACAGCAAGGAGCATCTACTTTTGTTACAAACGGTGATTTTGAGCAATTGGCCAGTGAAATGACAACAGAGCCCATGGGTTGGTATCCATCAAATGGAAATTTGAAATGGGGAAGTGCACAATTTAGTATTGAAAGCGACCCCATGTATTTGCGCCAAGGCAATGGCTATCTTCGCTTGAATGGCATGTATATAGTAGATTCAGATGTTATTGATGTTCTTCCTGGTACAGAATATTATGTATCTGGCCTTATTAACACTCTTAATTTAAAGGGGAATGCCAATGTTGTTATTAAATACTTCAGTTATGATAAGGGAGGAGTGCAAGTGGTTAATGATAATAATTTAATTTCAATGAGTCCTGGTCAAGACTGGACAAAGTTTATAAAAAAAATAAACACAGTATCTGCTGTTTCTATTGTTTTAAGAATACAGAATTTTGGTAGTAGTGTTGGTGGTTATTCCATGATTGATGCTATTGATATGAAGCCGGTTTTAGCTGATCCTGACGAAACCAATGATTCAAATAAGCTTGTCAGAACTTGCCGTATTTATCCGAATGAAAATTCTCCGTCTTGCCAATATGTTGAAGGAAGTGTTTTTTATTATGGTCAATATGGTTATTGTTTGGTGCCTGATCCTCTCAATCCAAGTGGTTGTCTGCAGTGGTGGCCAGTAGATGATATTAGAGGCGATGTGGCTGATGAAATTGGCTATAATGAAGTAAGACCATTATATTATTGTGTAGAACGCAAAGTGTCAGACAAAGTGGCTTTTGGGGCTGGTGGAATTGTTAATGTTGATACCAAAAATTTACCAGAGAAAGGCAAGCAGTTTGCTCAGGTGATAGGAGTAAATAGCGCTGGCCAACAATTCAATACAGTAGATTTTTCTTCAATGGTTAGTAGTTATTTAAGGCCTCTTTTGCGTTATCCGTTTCTTCAGTCTGTCAGTTTTGCTGGTCTTTTTGGCGCTGTGGGAATGGACAAAAATTTATATCCTTTTCCTTTGCAAGCTGATATGTATCCAGGCAAGGCCTGTCTTAATCCTGGTGGAATTTTTGGTCAAGCATTTTGTTTAGGAAGTGAGGAAGGAGGTCATTATACTTCTCTTACTACCGGATCTTCTGGTGGAGGAACTTATTGTTCTATAATGTTTCCACATTGTAAAAGATGTTATATTGCTCCAACAGAGACTATTTTAACCGAGGACCCAACTTGTACTCCAGTATCAGAGACATCAGGCGAATGTGCAAATTGTGATTTGTCCAATCATCTCTCTTATAATTCAGCCGCCATTTGTGAAGAAACAGATAAATATAAAGAATGTGCGGCAAGTACAACAGCAATAATTGTACCTCCAACTCCTGATACTGATTGGTTGACTCTAATAAGTAATAGTTTAGGCAATATTATTAATGGTATTGTTGATGTAGTTAACTTTAAGACTGGTATAGGAAAAGGTTCTGATGAATGGGGTGGTTGGGGAGTATTTGGTACGGCTTTTGGTGGTAATTCTGGAAAAGTACCCATTGGTGTTCCCATGAATTTTCATGCGGCCGCCGGTTTTAGTGTGACCGGAATGAATATAGCTGCTGGTGTGGCAAAGGCGGCTGGAAAAGTTGAAGTGTTTGGTTTTAAGCTTGGAGAGATTACAGATATGTTTCAGGGGTTCCATATGTTTGGTATGAAAGTGGTGACAGATGAAGATGCTGATTATGCTAGTAAATTTACTGATCCTATACCTGGCATAAAAGGTGATGTTTTGGGTATAGTGTGGTTTTTGACCCAATCAGATGTGTATGGATCAGGAGTGGTTGGTTCTTTTACTTTGAATATGAAGGTGCCATATTGTTCAAAAATTGTGCGAGTGGTGACGGCTGGTGGCAAAAATAAAGCTTGGTTTAGTAGAGTACAAAAAGGGTCATCATATGTATCAACTGATAAAGATTGTTATAATCCTGCCACCAATAGGTATGAGATTGTATGTCTTAATCAACTTTTGAATCACCCAACAGATTTGCCAGTAGGTCAATCTGATATTAAGTATGAATCTGATGCTCAAATTTTTGGAGCAGTTGTGCCATCTGGCATTTCTCAAAACCCACGATGGTGGAGTAGTCAAGGAGGATTTCCTTTATTTTATCAATTGCAGGACACTACTTTATCTTTTCCATATCAGCCACGTATGGGGCAACTACACACTGCTAGTGATCCAGAAAAAGGATTACAACAGTTATTTGCTAGAAGCTATGGTACATGGAAGTGGTTTTGGAATAAAAATGATTGTAATACTACTAATAAGCCTGATAACTCATGCTTTGATGCGGGCGGTTATTATATAGCTGATAATACTTCAGGCGCTGTCAATTGGAATTTGCCTACTAATCTTTGTGGTAGTGACGAACGGCCCACAGTAGGAACAACTTTTTGCTTGGTTAAGCCAAAAATTGATAATGTTAAAATAAATGATGATGATAGTGATATGCCACTTACGATTCATGGTCGCGGTTCAGTAAAATTATCTTTTAATGTTTTGGTGGAAAAAGATCAACTGCCGCTAAGTTCTTATGTTATTAATTGGGGAGATGAGGGAGGTGGAGAAAGCGGAATAGAGATTTCCGGCGCCTCTTTGCGCAGTCGTAATGCCACCAGTTCCGAGGCTAATAATCAATTTGTTTTTTATCATAATTATGATTTTTGGCAAATGCAACAGCTTGGTGCTAGTTGCAGTGCTTTAAGTTGTTCTGCTGAAATAACAATTAATGCGACTGATAATTGGGGAGCTGTTGGTACTGGTAAGCCTATGAGAATTAATGTTTTACCTTAATAATTTTTAGTTGGCGTAGAGTGTCAAAAAATGTTAAAATATAAGAGTCAAAAAAACAATAATCCATGCTTACACTCCGAAAAAAAATATTTTTTTCGCTTAGCCTGTCACTGATTGTGATGGGTGGTGTTTTGGCGCCCATAAAGCCCAATGTTAATGTTTTTGACGGGCAGGTTGGTTTTTTGAAGAGTAATGTGGTGGTGGCGGATGGTGTTAATGATAACAAACCAGATTCAGGTGGAGTCGTCTCTAATTTTATTGGTTGGGTCTTATATTATGTGGCCACTTGTTTTGCTAAGCTGGCTGGGCTACTTATTCAAGTTATGGTAAATGTAGCGCAAAAAAATGATTTTTTGACCCAACCGATTGTGCTTAATGGCTGGCGTATTGTGCGTGATATTTGCAATAATTTTTTTATCATTATTTTGCTAGCCATTGCTATTGGCACAATTTTTCGCGTTTCAGCTTATCATTACAAACAGCTTTTGCCAAAATTACTGATTATGGCGGTCTTGATTAATTTTTCCAAAATGATTGCCGGCATTATGATTGATTTTTCACAAATGATCATGATGTTTTTTGTGTCTCCTTTTGCTGGTGATACTGGCCCTAGCATTATTTTGGGCAGTGTTGGTTTACATAAATTATATCAACTTGAACAAGCAGGACAAGCAAGCAGCGCAGACATAGGTAATTTAAGTTGGCAAATTATTTTTGGTTTGTTTTTTGCTATTATTTTAGCAGTAATTGCTTGCGTAGTGGTGGCTTGTATTACTATTATTCTTGTTTATCGTATTGTTATGCTGTGGTTTTTGGTTATTTTGTCGCCAGCGCCATATTTGTTGGCCACTTTTCCCAAAGGCGAAAGCTATGCCAGTATGTGGTGGAGTGAGATTACCAAATATTTAGTGGTTGGTCCTGTCATGATGTTTTTTTTGTATCTATCTTTTTTTAGTGGTTATAGAGATGCGTCAGGCATTGATGATCACACAGCGTCAGCGTTAGTGGGCAGCACCCCAAGCGCTGTAGGAACATCTTTCGGCACTACCAATACAGCAGACACAGCAGTAAAGTCATCAATGATGCAACCAGCAAATATATTTGATTTTATGATTATTATCGGATTAATGATTGGTAGTTTGGTGGCTGGACAAAAAACTGGCGTGGCTGGCGCTTCTTGGGCTGGCAAGGGAATTGGGTTGATACGTAGTACAGCCAATAAAGGAGCTAGTAAAGCCTTTGGCGGTTTGGTTTATAAAAAAGATAAAAATGGAAATAGAAGCGGTTTGGCTTTTAGAGCAGCCAGAAGCACGGTTGGCGCGGCCGGGGCCGGATTGGCTGTTCTTAGTAGTAAGGCAGGAAAAGCCAGTGGCATGGTAGATACCGGAGTTAAAGGCGCTGGCGTGGTTGGTGCTGCAGCCACAGCCGGAGCGCTTGGCTTAGGTGCGGTGGGTGCAGCACCACTCGCTATGGCCGCTGCAGTTGGTTATGGTGGGTATAGAGGTATTAAAGCTTTAGCGCAAAGAATGACTAAAACTGGTCGTGAAAGCAGAAAAATGCGTCAGGATCTTATTAATGGAAGCTATGAAACTGAGGATTATGTGCAGGCCAAAGATGAAGCCGGCAATCTTATTCCTGATAAATATGAAAAACAGAAAAGAAAGTTTAAAAAACATGAAAGTGGCATCTTTATGGAGATCAATGATAAAGGTGAGTTTATAGATAAAAAAGGAGAATTAATTGAATATAAAGAAAATTCTCAAGGCGAAAAAGAATGGGTGGATAAAATAGGAAGCCCGGTGGATATATCGCATTTGGGCAATGCTCAAAAACATGATGCCAGTGGCAATGAAATTGGAGATTTAAAACCATCAAACAGAGTTTATTCGGCAGTCACCAAAGACGGTAAAATCAGTGAAAATTGGGAAACTTATATGGGTACATATTATGGCTCAGGAGCTGGCAAGGCCGCAGCAGCTAGAGATTCAGCCGAAGCTGATAAGATTTCAAAATTGGCCAATGATTATGGACACCTCAATGAAAGTATTTTACAAAAATTATTGACTACGGAAATAGATCAAGGCAAGAAAATGGCTATTGCTATGACTTTGGCTATCAAGGATGGATTTAAAGGTATGAATCTTAAAAATGGCCAAGATAAAGTAAAAGAAGCTAAAGCAGTTCTTGGCAGTAATGATGTTTTAATTAAAAAATTTAATGATGAAGTGGACAAAAAATTTGCTCATTTTAATTATAATCTAAACACGGCTAGTGGCCGAGCCACTTTTGGCAAACGCCGTGATGCTGGCAAAATTAATGATGTTATGGATTCGTCGGCTTACAAAGATCCTGGAGTATTAAAATCTTTGCAGGAAAATATGACCAGTGAAGAATATATTACACATATGAAGAAAGTTAAGAATTCTTCCAAAAATCATGAAAAATCTTTATTAACAGGCTTAGATGAAATGATAAAACAAGATGGCAGTATTGTTGATACTAAAGATAAGGATAAAATGTCTGTTTCTCGTCGTGCTATGGCAATGATCTCTGGAGATTTAGCTAAAGCTATGCAGGGAGTTGATTTGGGTAATACGTCTCAGCTTGCTGAATCTAAAACAGCTATGAATGATTTCTTTAGTCGAGCTTCCAATAGGGAAATTGCTAATATTGATAATGATATATTTACAGAATCAGAGGTTCAGAAAAAAATGGGTACAGGAACTACTACCCCCACTCATGCACATACCTTTATTAATAATGTTTTGCATGTAGCTGTTAATGATAATATGAATCAAAATGATGTTGAAAATGTTAGACGACAAGGAGGTTCTAATATCTTGGCTAGAAATTTAGCTATTCATGCAAAACCATAATAAATAGAAATTAAAATGATTCAAAATTTTAAACAAAAATTCAATCAGTTGCCAAAAAATATTCAGGCTTTGTTGTCCCTTGATTATGGACGCAAGCTTAATATTTATTTGATTGACAAATATAAGCTAAAAACAATTGATGACAAGGAGTCGTTGCACAATGTAGTGGATATGGTTTTTTTAGGCGAGATTAAAATTATTGATTTGCCAAAGTTTTTAGCTGATAATTTTAGTCTTAATTTGGAATTGGCCAAAAAATTAGCCGTTGATATTGTGGGACTAAGATGTTTGTCTGCCGGTGATTTTTTTGCCGGACAAGCCAAAAAGTTTATTTTGGATAATGGCGGACACCTAGAAGATTATGATAGATATATTTCTGACACTCAAAAAGCTTTAAAAATTGAAGCGACTGGCGGGGAAGTTGATTTGCCAGAAACACCAAGAAAAATTATTCCCGAGACTATTGAATTCCAAGATTTGCCACCAGCTCATGAAAAGAAAGGCATGTTGGAAGTATTTAAAAAAGGCGTAGTTGATTTTTTTGAAGTTGATTCGCCAGAAGTGTTGGAAATGATGGAAGATCTGAATAGGGAATTGGCCTTGATGCTTTTGGAAGATCAAGTTTTTAAACGCGAGCTGGAAGAAGCGCTTTATCTCAATGCTGATATTTTGACTACTAGCAGTTTATATTTGGAAGGCAAGCCGGTTCCGGGCACAGCCAGTAATTGGCTCAAGGATTTTTTGAAAAAAAGTGGTACGAGTTTTTTTGATAATGTGGTGCTGTCTGGCTATGTGGCCAATTCGGAAAATGCCAAAAAATTAGCAGATCATGACAAAAATAAATTAGCAAAACTGCTCACCTTGTATCGTAATATCAAATTTTTTCCAGGTTCCATGGGTAATGTGCCACCGGACAATTGGCAAGTAATTCCGCTGGGTCGTCCGCGAGCAGAAGAAAAAAATGTTAGTGCTATGCCGTCAAAAAAAATTGCCAGCAATCCTTTGAAAAATTATGATTTAAAAAATATGACACCGCTAGAAATCAGCGCTTTGCAAGAACAGTATGATATTTCAGATGAAGAAATTGAAAAGATGAAAAAATAATATTTATGCCAGAACAAAGTTTGCAAAAATTTAATCAATTGCCGGCGGAAATACGGAATAAACTATCTTCTCCGTCTATGTTGGCTGTGGTCAAGCAATTGGAAGTGCAATATGGCGTCAAATTAAATTTGGCTTTTTTGAAGTTGGCAGTTGGCGATTTGCGTCCCGGAGAATTCAATGATTATTTGCGTGAAAAATTTAATTTGAATAAAGATGTATCTGATATAATACGAGAACGACTTTCTAGGTTGTTGGTTGGAGTTGGTTTGACGCCGGTAGTAGCTGGAGTCAGTGGGGAGACTTCAAAAAATCGTAGCGGTGAAGCTGGTTTTTCTTTTTCCATAGAAGATGACGCCGATGTCAGCCGTTTTAAGGATTTGGAATCAACAGAAATTAAAATTAAAAATTATGAAGCATTGGCTGAAAATGTTATTGCCGAATTTGGTTATAAAAATAAAGATGAATCTTTACGTACTAGATTAAAAAATTTGATCATGTCCAGGCTCAAAGATGTGCGTGATGAATTTGAACTCATAGAACATTTGAAAAAAAATAAAGAAGTGGGTGGCATGGAATTGGGCGAAGAAGAAATAGATAAATTATTAAAATTAATTCGCCAAAGTCCTGACAAAAAAATTTCTGATCAAGTGATTTTACCAACGACTGAAACCAAAGTTGAAACAAAAATAGAATTTCCGGTCAAGAAAGTTGAACCGATTAAGACGCCAGCTATTACTTTGCAGGCAAAAAAACAAACAGAAACCCAACAGTATCAGTCGCCTAAAAATTTATCAGCAAAACCAGTTGAAATAAAATCAACTCAGGAAAATACTCCCAGCATAGAAATGGAAGATGGTTTGCCAGTGCTCAAAATGCCGGAAGAATTGATGATTCCTCCACATGAATTGGATTTGAAAAAAAGCCAGTCTCTAAGTGAAGATAAACCGATTGAAAAAAAACCTGATTATCAAAAAAAACCAGAGCCGACACTGCACGCCAAGCAATTGCCAGTGATTAATAATAACGCCAAACAACCACCGGTTATGATGGCGCAACCGGTGCCATATTTGGCAAAAAAATCAATGCCACCGAAATTATCAAAAATTAGTAGTAGTCGTCCGTCGCTTGATGATGTGAAATTTACTCCCAAGCTACAAGGCCCAATTGAAGAACTGAACAATATGACGCTAATTGATTGGCGACGATTGGGAGAAAAAACTGAAAGCCGAATAGCCAAGATAAAAGAAAAATTAAATTTATTGGAAAAAGATTCTTATGGCCGACGTTTGCAGGGAATAGAAGCTTGGAATAAAAATGAAATTAATAAATTTTATCGTTTGCTTGGCCAGGAAAGTTTGGTGAGCGGTCAAGAAGTGGAAAGTATTATTAAGGAGCGTTTAGAAAAAGGTTTGCCCACGCTTACTCTAGAAGAATTTCATTCGGTAATGGAGCTTAATCGTGATTTAAGATATTAGTTTATAAATATTAAATAGAAAAAATGTATCAAGTTGTAGTGCCACAATTTTTGGATGTTGAAGATAAGGTTTTTGGGCCTATTACTATCAGGCAGTTTATTGAAATGCTGATGGGCGCTTTGTTGATTTTTATTTTTAATAAAATTTTTGATTTTTCTTTGTTTGTTTTGTCTGCTTTTGTCGTGGGAATAATTACCGGCGTGTTGGCTTTTGTAAAAATTAACGGTCAGCCTTTTCATGAATTTTTATTAAATTTTTTGGGCACTATAAAAAATCCCAAGTTGAAAGTTTGGAAAAAAATGTTTACTAAAGAAGAAATAAAAAATGCCTTGCGTCCTGCTGATTTTAAGGCAGCTATGCCTAATTATGTGATGCGTCAGCCTGTCACTTCTTCAAAATTATCAGAATTGTCTTTGATAGTTGATACGGGAGGAGTTTATCATGGAGAAAGCTAGGCTTAATTATTTAATTTTTAAAATTATTAAAAAATATGGCTGATAGAAAAGCGACAAAAAAAACTCCATCTGTACAAATGTATTTGAATATTGCTGAAATCAGGGATAATGCTATAATTTTAAAAGAGGGCTCGCTCAGAGCGGTGCTTTTGGTGTCTAGTATTAATTTTGCTCTCAAAGCCGAAGACGAACAAAATGCCATTATTTCAGGTTATATAAGTTTTTTGAATTCTCTTGATACTCCGTTGCAAATTTTGGTTCAATCTCGTGTTTTGGATTTGGATACTTATTTGGATAGTATTAAATCGGCTGAAGAAAAACAAACCAATGAACTATTAAAATTACAAACAGCAGAATATCGGCGTTATATAAGTGATTTAGTGTCGTTGGGAGATATTATGACTAAACGTTTTTATGTGGTGGTGCCTTATAATATTCTTTCCAATAAAAAAAGAAGCTTTACTAAGCGTATTGGTGATATTATTTCTCCAACTAGTGTTATTAATCTAAGTCAAAAACAATTTGCCAAAGAACACAAAGAACTTTTTATGATTGTTGATAAGGTTTTGTCGGGCTTGTCCAGCATGGGACTTCGCGCTTCTATTCTTGATACTCAGGCTTTGATTGAATTGTTTTATAATACTTATAACCCCACGGTTTCCCGCCGTGAAAAATTAAGCGATTTGTCAAAATTAAATTTAGAATAATTATTTTATGTTTGATCCTAATGAAATAAATAACACATCACCTGGCGCTCAGCCGTATATTCGTCCGGAGGATCAGGTCAAAGTCACTTTGGAACAAAAGAAGCAATTAGAGCGCAATGAATCGTCTAATACCAAAGAAGTTTTAGAGGAAGAATTAATTTATCGCCGAGGTATTGTTTCGGTGCGTGATTTGATTTCTCCGTCTTCTTTGGAAATCACTAGTTCTTATATTCATTTGGATGATAAATATGTGCGTACACTTTTTATAGTGGAATATCCGCGTTATATTTCGGTTGGTTGGTTTGCGCCAATTATTAATATGGATATTACAGCTGACATGTCTTTTTTCTTTTATCCCGTCAAGGCTCCGGTGATTTTGAAACAATTAAAAAAGAAAGTCGGCAATGTAGAAGCTGATCTTATTAGTCGTGCCGAAAAAGGAGCGCCTAGAGATCCTTTGCTTGAAACCGCACTTCGTGATATGGAAAAATTGCGTGATGATTTGACCCAGGGTATTGAACATTTTTTTCAGACAGGACTTTATATTACTGTTTATGCCAAATCAATAGAGGATTTGGATAGAAATTGTGATCGTGTAGAGAATTTTTTCGGTTCAACTTTGATATATTCCAAACGTGTTTTTTATCAAGCTGAACAAGGTTTCAATTCAACTTTGCCTTTGGCTTTTGATGAGTTACAAATATTAATAAATGTGAATACTTCGCCGGCGGCCAGCTCGTTTCCGTTTGTTTCATCTGATTTGACATCTGACCGTGGTATTTTGTATGGTATTAATCGCCATAATAATTCCTTGATTTTGTTTGATAGGTTTTCTATGCAAAACGCTAATATGGTGGTGTTTGCCACTTCCGGTGCTGGCAAATCTTATATTATTAAATTAGAAGTTTTGCGCAGTTTAATGTTAGGAGTAGATGTTATTATTATTGATCCTGAGCGTGAATATAAACATTTGTGCGATGCTGTGGGTGGTACTTATATTGATATTTCTCTTAATTCAGAAAGCAAGATTAATCCTTTTGATTTGCCTCGCGCCATGGGTGAAGATGCCAAGCCTGCCGATATTATCCGTAGTGCTGTTATTACTGTAAAAGGACTTATCCGTCTGATGATCGGCAATGTCACTTATGAAGAAGATTCTATTATTGATAGAGCGCTTTTGGAAACTTATGCCAAAAAAGATATTACGCCTGATGTTGATTTGACCAAAATTGAACCGCCAATTTTGTCTGATTTTCAAACTATTTTGGAAGGTATGGAAGGCGCGGAAAATATAGCACTTCGTCTAAAAAAATACACTGAAGGTACTTTTGCCGGGCTTATTAATAGTCCGACCAATGTGGAGATGGCTAATCAGTTGGTTATTTTTAGTGTTCGTGATTTAGAAGATGAGCTTAAGCCGATTGCTATTTATACTATTGTTAATTACATTTGGAATGTGGTGCGCAGTGAAATGAAAAAAAGAATTATGATTATTGATGAAGCTTGGTGGTTGATGCAAAGAGAAGATAGTGCTAAATTTATTTTTGCTCTTGTTAAAAGATGCAGAAAATATTTTTTGGGAGTGACAACCATCACTCAAGATGTGAACGATTTTTTGACTTCACCTTATGGCCAGGCTATTGTTAATAATTCAGCTATGCAAGTGCTCTTAAAGCAAACGCCGGCAGCTGTGGGTTTGGTGCAAAAAACTTTCATGCTTACCGAAGGTGAAAAATATTTGTTATTAGAATCGTCTGTCGGAGAAGGCATCTTTTTTGCTGGTTCCAAGCATGCGGCCATTAAAGTAGTAGCGTCATATTCCGAAGACCAACTGATTACTTCTGATCCACGGCAACTTTTGGAAATTGAACAAGCCAAAAAAGAATTTGCTGAATCCATGAAAAATGAAGCAGAAGAACAGCCCGAAGAGGAGGCAGAAAAAAGTGAAGAAGAAAAGACTGATGAAACAAAAACCGAAACACCAGCTGAGGCGGAAAAACAAACCGTCGCAAAAACATAAATTAAATTAATTTATTTCTTATGGACAATAGAAGAAGAAACATTATTATTGCTTTGGTGGTCGTATTTATTATTCTGATAGCCTTGATTTTATGGTTAATGTTGCGTAAGCCAGCTCCAGCGCCAGTGGTTTTACCTCCTGTTGTTGGTAGTATTGATCTTGGTGCTGAATTAAATAATCAATTAAGCAATTTGCCATCTTCTTCGCCACAACGTTTGGCTCAGGAAAAGAATTATCCGCTTGGTTTGAAACAATTGGCTTTTTCGTTTGCTGAACGACTAGGCACTTATTCCAGTGATGCTGGGCTTAACAATTTTATTGAACTTAGAAAAGATATGACGTCCAAGATGCAATCCACGGCCAATCAAATGGCCGGAGCTGTGAAATTTTCTCCGAACACTTTTGAAAGTTTTGATACTAAAGCACTCAGTGCTAATTTGTTGCTTGTTGATGCGGTGAGCGCTAAAGTGACAGTGAGTGTACAACAAAAACATACTATTGGCACCAGCACTTCAATGATTTATCCAAATTTGTCGCTTAGTTTTTTAAAGTCTGGTGATAAATGGCTAGTTGATACAGCGAAGTGGCAATAAAAGAGTACAAAAGAATATTTTTAGATTTGTTATTTCCTATTTATTGTCTTGGTTGTAAAAAGGAAGAAAATTATTTATGTGATAATTGTCGTCAAACCCTAAAAATAAATGAAATATATTTTTGTCCTTTATGTGGTATTGAACAGTCTAACGCACGAGCATGTCTGACTTGCGAACAAAAATCATTTTTGGACGGTTTGTTGGTAGCGACTGATTTTAAACAGCCAATTGTTAATCAGGCCATTCATTTATTAAAATATAATTTTGTCACTGAGTTGGTAGAAATTTTTGAAGAACCTTTGAAAAAATATTTGCAAAAAAATAAAGATTGGAATAGTGATTTTTTATTGTTGCCCGTACCGCTTCATCCCAAGCGTCTGCGAGAAAGGGGATTTAATCAAGCTGAATTAATTTGTACTTTAATTAAAAAAATCAGTGGTAATGAATTAGCTCAGCCGTTGTTGCAAAAAATTCAATATACCAAACCGCAAGCCAAGGTGAGTCAGGCTCAAAATCGTTGGGCCAATATAAGTGGTAGTTTTGCTTATAATAATTTGGAATTAACTATTGAAAAAATAAATATTATATTGGTTGATGATGTTTGCACTACTGGCGCCACCTTGCAAGAATGCGCCAAAATCTTAAAAAATAACGGTTGGAAAAACGTTTGGGGACTGACGCTGGCTAGGGGTTGAAAAAATGTTGGAAAGATGATAATATGTGGTAGAGGTTTACCTGGAGAGGTGGCTGAGTGGCTGAAAGCGACGGTTTGCTAAACCGTTGAGCGTCTTTTTGGCGCTCCGGGGGTTCGAATCCCCCCTTCTCCGAAGATTTAAAATAGGGAGAGGTGGCAGAGCGGTTGAATGCGTCAGTCTTGAAAACTGAAGTCCCCTTAAAAGGACCGCGAGTTCGAATCTCGCCCTCTCCGATTGTAGATTATTTTAAATTAAAATTAAAAAGATATTTTTAAACCTATGGAAGGTGACAAAAATCAAAACATGCAATTTGCCGAAGCTATTTTTGCTTGGCAATTTCCCGAGTACGAAAAATACCAAAAAAGTTTTTGGTGGTATGTAATCACATTGGTGGTTTTAATTTTTGCCGTTTGGTGGCTAATTTTGGATCAAAATTATGTTTTTGCCATTTTCTTGGTTTTATTTTATTTGTTAGTAATTTTTTATGATGTCAGACAGCAGGAGATAGTTGATTTTATTATCACGCCTGATGGTTTTATGTTCGGCAAGAGGTTTTATGAGTATAGGGAAATTTCTGATTTTTTTATTATTTATCAGAATAATGGCATAAAAAATTTGTATTTTGATTTTAAAAATCCACTCAAGGGCAGATTGATTGTGCCAATAGATGGACAAAACGCCGTGGCCGTACGTGAATATCTACTCAAGTATATGCATGAAAATTTGGAACGTGAAGCCGAACCATTATCCGAGATTTTTCGCAGACTCTTGAAATTTTAATTGTTTTGTGTTATATTTTTGTTGTTTAGTATTGTCTGTCCTCGTAGCTTAGCTGGATAAAGCGTCAGCTTGCGGAGCTGAAGATCGCAGGTTCAAATCCTGCCGGGGACACAAGAAAAAGTTAAAAGTAGAAAGTTTATAAAGTTCATAAAGTCCATGTTGTCTTTGCAATCAAAAATTTCTGAAATCAACGGCATCGGCAAATCCAAGGCTAACAAATTTAAAAAACTTGAAATTGAGACCGTTCGCGATCTCATTTTTTATTATCCTTTTCGTTATGATGATTTTAGTCAGCTAAAAAAAATTAGCGAGCTTAGTGTGGGGGATGTGGCTACAATTCGCGCCAAAGTGGAACTTATCGCGGCCAAGCGTAGTCCGCGTCAGCGAAAAATAATTACCGAAGCGCTCATTAGCGACGAGACTGATCAAATAAAAATAATTTGGTTTAATCAGCCATGGATTGCCAAGTCTATTCGTCCAGGAGATGAATTATTTATTTCCGGCAAAGTGGCTGGTGATCTTTTTAATTTGTATTTTTCTTCGCCCAGCTATGAAAAAGTTTCGGCCCATAGTTTGCATACAGCTAGACTGGTGCCGATTTATTCGCTCACCCAAGGTCTCACTTCTAAGCAATTGCGATATATAATCGGATCGGCACTTGATTCGGTGGAGAAAGTAGAAGATTGGTTGCCAACCGAGATAAAAAAAGAAAACAAATTGGCAGATTTAAAATTTGCTGTGCGTGCTGTTCATTTTCCGGAGAGCGCTGATGAGCTAGTTGTCGCTAGACGACGACTGGCTTGGGATGAATTATTTTTGGTGCAATTGTGGGCCCAGTTGATGCGTCGTGATTTAAAAAATAAACAGAGCAGAGTTATAAATTTTTTTGAAAATGAAACCAAAGATTTTGTAAAAAATTTAAAATTCACGCTCACTGTTGATCAAAAAAAAGTGGCTTGGGAAATTTTGAAAGACATTGGCAAGGCCGAACCAATGAATCGTTTGTTGGAAGGTGATGTGGGTAGTGGCAAGACCGTGGTAGCGACCATGTGTATGTATAATGCGGTTTTGAATAATTTTCAGTCAGCTCTTATGGCGCCAACGGAAATTTTGGCAACCCAGCATTTTAATAATTTATCAAAGCTATTTGATAATACTAATATTCGCCTGGGACTTGCCACTTCCAGCCAAAAAATTATTGGCCAAGAAAATTTATCAAAAAAAGATTTTTATAAAAAATGCGAGAACGGAGAAGTTGATATTATTATTGGCACTCATGCGCTTATTCAAAAAGAAGTAAATTTTAAGGATTTGGCACTGGTTATTATTGATGAACAGCATCGTTTTGGCGTGGAGCAAAGGGAAGTTTTGAAAAGCAAAGGAGCGAAAAAAAATGTGCCTCATTTTTTGTCACTCACGGCCACGCCAATTCCACGATCACTAGCGCTCACTCTTTATGGGGATTTGGATTTGTCCATAATAAAACAAATGCCCATGGGGCGAAAGCAAATTATTACGAGATTAATTCCACCAGATAAAAGAAGTTTGGCCTATGGTTTTATTCGTCAAGAAATAGCCAAAGGCAGGCAAGTTTTTGTGATTTGTCCACGCATTGATGCTGGTGATAAATTTGGTTCGGCTTCGGTCAAAGTTGAATTTGAAAAATTAAGCCAGGATATTTTTTCTGATTTATCAGTAGGACTGCTTCATGGTAAAATGAAATCAGTTGAAAAAGAAAAAGTGATGGCTGATTTTGCGCAAAATAAAATTTCTATTTTAGTGGCCACTTCTGTGGTAGAGGTTGGTGTGGATATTCCTAATGCCACCGTGATGATGATTGAAGGATCAGAAAGATTCGGCCTTTCTCAGTTGCACCAATTCCGCGGTCGGGTTGGCCGAGGCGAGGAACAAGCGTATTGTTTTTTGTTCAGTGAGTCAAATGATTTGCAAACATTGTCCCGTTTGTCAGCGCTGGTAAAATGCCATGATGGTTTTGAATTGTCTCAGCTGGATTTGAAAAATCGCGGTAGTGGTCAGCTTTATGGTTATGACCAGTCTGGTTTTATGAATTTTAAAATTGCTGATTTAAATGATTTAGAACTTATAAAACAAACTAAGCTATCAGCCGAAAAACTGGTCAGGCAGAATTCTGATTTGTCTGCTTGGCCGGCTTTAAATGAAAAATTATTATCTTTGGAATTATCTACTCATGGCGAATAATTTTTTGTTGACTTTTTATTTTTTAGTGCTATAATATATTATTATCAAGTTCTTTAGGCCCTTTTTACGGCTTTGGCTGAGAAAGGAGGAGTATGACTGGATTATTTTGATGAGATGGAAATAAACCAATAGACAAAGGATGAAAGAATATGGTAGCCACTAAGACAAGGCCAGAAACAACAAGAGTCAGACGCAGTAAAACGGAAGTGGTTTTTTGTGAGACGTGCGACAATCCAATTGATCCGCGACGGGTTGATTTTTTGCAAAAATCGCAAATATCAGTTGTTAACTGTGTCACTTGCCAACAGCAAGAAGAAATGGCTGGTGCCACCACCAGAAGGCATATTAGACGCTCTTTTGAATAAAAAGCGTTAACATCTCAAAAAAAACGAGCAGTGAACCAAGTGTCACTGCTCTTATTTTTTTGTTTAAGACTTGACAAATAAAAAAAATAAGTTATAATAGAGACAGTTAAACAAGAATAGTTCTTTAATCAGAGTCAATTTGACCGCAAAAATAAAAAAAGAAAGGAGGCGGTCATGGAATTTTTTGACAGCTTTAACAATGATCGCCAAGCCGTAGATGTCATTGAGGACATCGTGGACAAAGCCAAGGAGGGAGTGATTACTCCCAGAGAAGCCAGCAGATTAATTCTGCAAAAAGGTTATCTTGCCGAACCACCAAGGCTGGCATTAATTTTATCCTACAATAGGATAACAGACTTTTGTCCAAATTAACTTGGTGTAACAACCCGCCCGTCATTCACTATTGTGAAATGACGGGTTATTTTTTTACTTCAAAGCACTAATCGCTTCGCCGATATTTTTAACTGCTAAAATTTTTAGACCAGTGATATTTATTTTATTGGTGGCCGGAATTACTGCTGAAACAAAACCCAAACGTTTGGCTTCTTTGAGTCTTCTTTCCAGTTGAGGCACACTACGAATTTCGCCTGACAAACCAACCTCGCCAAGCAAGAGTGTTTTTTCTGGTAAAGTTTTTTCGGCGTAGGCTGAGGCTACAGCCAAACACACGGCCAAGTCAGCTGATGTTTCTTTTATTTTTAAACCGCCGGCGATATTTAAATAAATATCGTGATTGCCAGTATTTATTTTGCTATGCTTGGCCAGCACAGCGAGTAGCATTTGTAATCTGTTTAAATCAAAACCAGCCGAGCGTCTTTGCGGATAACCAAAAGAAGTTTTGCTAGCTAAGGCTTGCACTTCAATTAGAAAAGGCCGACTGCCTTCTAAAATCATGGTGGCGGAAATGCCAGGATTGGTCAGTGATAAATTTTGATCATAAAAAATTCCAGTCGGATCGGAAATTTCTTTTAGTCCACTGGCTGTCATTTCAAAAATTCCAATTTCACCAGTGGAGCCAAAACGGTTTTTGACGGTGCGTAATATTTTATAAAAATTTTGCGCGTCGTTTTCCAGATAAATTACCGTATCCACCAGATGTTCCAAAGTTTTTGGGCCGGCGACTAGGCCGTCTTTGGTGACATGGCCAATGGCGAGCACGGCAATATTTTTGGTTTTGGCTAGCGCCATAAGTTTGGCGGCTGAGGCCGTGATTTGCGAAACACTGCCGGCTGAGCCAGGGGAGTCTGCAGAATAAATTGTTTGAATGGAATCAATAATCAATAAGTCAGGTTTTTCCGCTTCGGCTGTGGCAATTATTTTTTCAACATTGGTTTCTGGTAAAAATAATAAGCGACTCAAATCACTGGTGAGTCGCACGGCGCGCATCTTGACTTGTTCGGCTGATTCTTCGCCTGAGGCGTATAAACATTTTTTTAGTTGGCCTGATAATTGCAAAGCCAAAGTTGATTTGCCAATGCCCGGATCACCACCAAGCAGTAAAAAAGAACCAACGACAATTCCACCACCAAGTACTCGGTCTAATTCATCAATATTAGTTGTCAATCTTTTTTCATTTTTTTTATCCAGGCGCGACAAATCAATGGCTTGAAGTGGACTGACAGCTGGAGATTTTTCTTTTTTTTCAATATTTTTTTCCTCAATAATGGTGCTCCATTTGCCACATTCAGTACAACGGCCTTGCCATTTGGGATATTGAGCTCCGCAGTTGGAGCAGGTGAAGATGGTGGTTATCATTTCTAGTAGTAATTAGCTTGAGCGTGCCAGTGGCGCGTGTTTTCTTGGTAATAAATTGTATCTCCTATACGATAGCAAGGCATACTGCCACAAGGATAATTTCGTGACCCGCCATCATATACTCTGGTGCCATTAGTTTGTATATTTTGATCTAATTTATCATAGCCTGCCTCGCCAGGTTTTCTTTGAATATCATAACAATTGTCATTACAGCCATAATGATGACCAGTTTCAGTACCGCCTGTCACATCAACCACACAATTAGTGCATTGCTGTTTTAGTCTAATGGCGCTATTTACGGCTGTTGATGCTAGGCCACCAACACAAGTGCAAGAGCCATTATTGCAATCTTGGCAATTACCTGATGAAGTAATATTGACACCAGCATTATTTAAAGCTGATCTATTGGCTGTTTCGTTAGTTGGTGTATTATTTGGAGATGGTTGACCAGTTCCGGTTCCAGTAGTTGATGGTTGAGTATCTTTATTACTATTATTGCTGATATTATTATTTAATGAACTTCCTCCACTACCTGGACTGGCAGCTGAGTCCACACCTGGTCCTAATTCAGGCATGGAAATAATTGTGAGCCTGGGATTAACAAGACTTAAAACAGTATAAGATAAAAAAAATAAAATTAGTCCGGCAATGGCCGAGATGATAATATCTTTGGCTTCGTTGATGGTGCCACTGTTGCCACGAGAGGTGAGCCATTTCATACCGCCCCACATCAGCATGACTGTCACGAGCACGCCCACAACTCCGGCAAAAAATTGATACCACAAAGAAATATATTCATCAAAACTACTGACCGTAGTTTTTGAGCCTAGGGGTACATTGAGTTTGAATTCAGTAGAGGTGGCTGAAGCGATCAAAGGAAAAATAAACCAAACAGCAATAGCTATGGAAATAAATATTTTTAAATAGGTATTTTTTTTCATTTTAATTTATTTAGTAGCCGTTTTCTTTGTAATAATTATAATAACCGCCAGCAACACTCTCATAATTTTTGGTTTCAGCATAATCATTACCATGACAGCAATTATATCTCATGCCATCTTGACAATCAACACTTGGAGCTACTGCATTTGGGCCACCATTGTAATAAGCAAATTTATCAGGCAAATTTAGGGGTTTGTTCGTGATTGGGTTTTTAATATCGTTTGCTTGACTGAAATAGGCAGCACCAATTGCTATATTTTTCTCAGGATTAGCCATTAGCCAGTTACCGTCTATTGATGAAGCGTTTATACTTGAAAAATCTGCTCCATATTTTGGGTCTTTAACAACACCTTGGGCCGTGCCTGGTAAAAGTTGTGTTAATCCAAAAGCATTAGAGCCACTAGGAGGAACATTAGTATTGCCTCCACTTTCAATAGCTACTAAAGCGCGAAGCGCATTAGCATCAACATTATATTTATCAGAATAAGTGTTTATCCATCCATTTATTTCAGGAGACATAGCGGGTGGTTTTAGTGGAGGCATGTTAGATAAACTTGGGTCATAAGATACGACACCAGCAGTAGCATTACTGCAATCAGCAGTGGACCTATCATTGAGTTTGCCACCGCCAGTATTACCTCCTCCACTACCACCAGCGCCACTTCCTCCACTTGCCGAACTAACTCCCGATCCTGGACTAGCAGGTGAGGCCACGCCCGGTCCTAATTCAGGCATGGAAATTTTAACCAATTCCGGATTGACCATATATAAAATAGTATAAGACCCGAACATTATAATCAATCCGACGATAGCAGAAAAAATTGTGTCCTTGGCTTCATTGATAGTGCCACTATTGCCACGAGAGGTGAGCCATTTCATACCGCCCCACATGATCATGACCGTGGCCAAAACACCAATAACACCAACTAAAAGTTGATACCAAAAACCGATATACTCAGGAAAGCTGGCGACTGTTTTGTTATTGCCTAGTGGTACATTGAGGCAAAATTCACCAGCTTTGGCTGTACAGGCTTGAACGCTAGTAGAGGCAGACTTGTCTGGCATGGTCATGGTAAGTAGTCGCGGATTTACATATTGTAAAATAGTATAAGACAGCATGACGAGCACCAAACCAATAATGCCGGAGAAAATAGTTTCTTTGGCTTCATTGATTGTGCCACTGTTACCACGAGAGGTGAGCCATTTCATACCGCCCCACATGATCATGACTGTGGCGATGATTCCCACTATGCCCACTATAAAATTGTACCAAACATTTACATAATCAGCGAAAGTGCTGTTGGTGAAATCTTGAGCCACTCCGGCTGTGAATTTGCCGATAGTGACATTGGGAGTGAATTGTATTGGGGCGGCTGGAGTAGTTGGGGTTGGGGCGGCTGGAGTAGTTGGGGTAGTCATGCCATTTGTTCCAATTACACCGTTATTGAGCAGGTTAGATCCTGTATTATAATCTTTGCCATTAAGTTGTTTGGCAATATAAACAAAGTCTTTTGATAAGTTTAAACTATCCAGATTGGAAACATTATGCCACGGGCCATATATAGTATCCCCAGTGTAGCTGTGATAATACCATTTGCCACTATCGTAATCAAAAGCAAAAAGTTCCCGTGCGTTAGCCTCCTTGCTATCAACAGTTATTATCGGTGACAGTTTTAAAGCTAAAGCATTATTTATTGGTAATAAAACAAAAAAAAGATTGCACGCCAAAAACAAACCCAAGGTAAAGGCGAAGATTTTTTTGCTTGTCTGCCGGTAGGCAGGGTTTTTCTTATGTTGCTTTTTCATTATTTTTGTTGCACTGTGCTGATGGTGCCGGGAATTATTATTGTTGTGGGCTCAGTTGAAACAGGTGAAGCTATTTTTAGTGGTGCTTTATAAAAAACAGAAATAGCGGCCGGTATACTTATTAATAAAAAAATAAATATTAAAATAAAAATTATGATTTTTAAATAATCTGTTGGTTTTTTGTCTTTGGTCATATAGTTTATGGCAAGGTCACTTTATAAACACGATTGTCAGTGGTATTGGTATAAAAAATAGTTTTACCATCAGGTGAGACACTCATTTGGCCGATGGTGGTATTGGGATTGGCTACCATATTTTCAGCGCCGGTTTTTAGATTAATTTGATAAATACTTTCTGGCAGGCCGTCTGCAATATTTGGTTGAAGTCCTGCGCCATAGGGCAGATTTTGTGGCACGGAACAATAGACATGATCAGCGTCGCCAAAAGTGCATTTGTTGCCCCAAGTATTGATGCCGAGTGCTTGGCGATTATTGCCGATAGAATCAGTGCTGGCATCGGCCACCCAAAGAGTGGGTTGAAAATTATTGCTGGGATCATAGACGCTGTACAAAACTTTACTGCCATCAGGTGACCATTGGCCACGGAAGTCACGACCTTCAACAATCATGAGTTTGAAATTTTCATGATTTTGTCCGACAAAATAAACATTTGATCGGCCTGCATCACGGCCTTCAGAAAAGGTGGCAATCACTTGATTATTGGGTGACCAAGCTGATTGGAATTTGTCTTCTACTCCGCCAATGTCCTCTATGCTTTTGGCTTGAGTGCCGTCATAATTGGCAATGGCTAAAAAACGATTTTCTTTGTCCAAGGCAATACTTTTAAAAACAATTTGGTCGTCTCTGAGAGAAAAAGAAAAGTCAGTCCAATGGCTGGGCAAGGTGATTTGTTTGTCAGTGGTGAAGTCATACATAATTGTAGAGCCATCAGGATAAGTTAGGACGGCACGGTTTTTGGTGTTGCCCCAAGTGACGCTTTGTACATTATGAAAAATTTTGTCACTAAAGGCTGTTAATTTTCCGTCAGTGCCCAGAATATTAAATTTACCAGTGTCAGGATTATAATAAATAACTTCACCTTTACTGTTGGTGGTGGTAAAAAATGAGGTTTCTTTGGTAATGGCTTGAGATTCTCCGGGTGCAGTTGATGTGACTATGGTGATTGGTGGAGTGGTGGTTGGAGTAGTTGGAATGTTTTCGGCAGGTATGAGCTGGCCGTTGACATTAACAAAAATTCGGCCATTAACATTGATATTGCCGGTCGGTGGCAAACCATTAATGTTGGCGTTGTTGACTACTGGCTGATTAATCATGGGAGCAAACAAAGTGCGCCAGAAAAAATAATAAATCATCAGTCCCATTAAAATGGCCGAGATAATAATCATAGCAATGATGCCGATTTTTTTCCAATCAAGTTTATTCATAAAATATTTATATTTATTTGTTTATAAAGTTTATTGCCCGGTAGCTTTTTTTATAACTTCCGTTGCTACTCCTGCCTTAACTCCTTCTCCGGAAATAATTCCTTTGGTTCCTCCTTTGACTACATCCCAATAAGTCCAATTACCATTAACAAATTGATAACCTCCATAAATGATGGCCGCGAAAATACTAGCCACAATCACATCCAAAAGTGCCAACAAAATAATTTCAATCCATTTGGCCAGTTCTTTGGGCATCCATTTGCCTATCAAATAATCATCGCCGAAATCACACACCCAGTTGGGAAAAACATTAGCCACCACCAAGTGACCATTAAGATAGAGTAGTGAAAGAAAAGTCCAATCCAGCCAAACTGAGCCCCAAAAAGTGGTGAGTGAAACCGCGCTGGCTTGTTTGACACCAGCACTGGTTAATTTTTTGGCTGGGTCTTCTTTGTCTTCTTTTGATTTTTCAGATTCGCTATTTTCTTTTGATTTTTTATTTCTAGCTTCATTAATTTTTGAATTTGGATCGTTGTTGGCTGTGTCTTCCTGGTCATTTTTTGCCGGGTTTTTCTTTTTGTCTTCATTTTCTTCATTAGTAGGAATAGGTTTAGCTTCAGGAGTTTTGCCTCCTTCGTCTGCTTCTTTACCACCGCCTTTTAAGTCTTGCTGGGGATCGCCTTTTTTTTCTTCGTTATTATTTTCTGATTTGTCTTTTGGCGCCAAACCTTCTTCTTTCATCAATTCTTGAGCTGCCGGGCTGGCATTATCAAATTGTCTTTGTTTTTGTTCATCGTCTAATGGAGCTTCTCGGCCAGTAATATTGGCCGCATCATCAACCATTTTTTTGTTGGGACCACTGACGCCACCGCCTAGTTTTGAAGTGTCTATATTTCCTTGTCCAGATTGGGAATTTTTTTCCTGTTCCAGTCTTTTGGCATTTCTAAGTCTGTCTAATTCATGTTCTTGATTGTCTGGTTGATAAAGAGATTGTTGCTGGTCGCCATAAGCTGACAGGGGAGTATTGGGAGTGTAGTTTCTTGGAGATTGCCGGCTTTGAGCAGATTGATTAGTATTATCTGACGCTTCTTGTTCGTCATTTTCTTCATCGCCTTCCGATTCTTCATCTTCTTCTTCATCTTCGTTGTCTTCATCATCATCTTTATTGTTTTGGCCGGGAAATTTCAGGATATTATCAGGTTTTTTACGGCCAGAATTAAAATTTTCGTCAGCGGACGGATTTTGTAATTGATGGGCTAGATTGTCAGATGAAGAGGCCAAATTTTTTGATATAAAAAATAAAGACAGAATTATTTTTCTGCCTTTATTATACCATTTTTTGCTGTGACAAGTATAGTGTCACCTGGGGAGATCTCATCACGCAATATTTTTTCTGATAATAGTGTTTCAATCAGCTCTTGAATTGTTTTTTTAATACCGCGCGCGCCTTGTTCTCGGTCGCGACTATTTTGATTTATCAGTTTAATGGCCGAATTATTAAAGTTAAGAGTAATATTTTTTTTGAGTAATCGCTGGGAAATTTCCATCAGTTCTAATTTGACGATTTTTTCCATTGACGCATCATCAAGATTTTGAAAATAAATTATTTTATCCAAACGGTTTAGAAATTCAATTTTGAAATGATTTTTGGCTTGTGAGTATATTTTTTCTTTAAAATCAGTGGAGTCAAAATTGGCAATTTCGCCAAAACCAATGTCGCCTTTGCCCCCAAAAAGCTCTGAACCAAGATTTGAGGTGAGTATTATAATCGTATTTCTAAAATTTATTTTGGTGCCACTGGCATCGGTGAGGTAGCCATCGTCCAAAACTTGCAAGAGCAAATCAAAAACATGGGAATCGGCTTTTTCAATTTCGTCATATAAAACCAATGAATATGGCCGGCGTTTCACTTTTTCTGTGAGATGCCCGCTTTCTTTGTAGCCAACATAGCCGGCTGGAGCGCCTATAAGTTTGGAAATATTGAATCTTTCGCTATATTCTGAGGCATCAACCCTGATGAGCGCTTGTTCGTCGCCAAATAAGGCTTTGGCCAGCGTTTTGGCAGTGTGTGTTTTGCCAACGCCTGACGGGCCTACCAAAAGAAAAGAGGCGAGTGGTTTGTTTTCCGGGGTAAGTCCGGCTTTGGCTCGTCTGATAAATTCGGCGATGCTATTTACCGCTTGATCTTGGCCGATAATTTTTTCGCCTAAATGTTTGTTTATATTTAAGATTTTCTTTTTTTCTGACAAAAGCAAATCATGAAGAGGCATGCCCGTGACCCGAGAAATAACTTTGGCAATATCTGTGGCTGTTATTTGGCCAGTGGTTTTTTCTTTTTTATTATCAATTTTATTTTTTAATTGTTCCAGTCTGGCAACAATTTTTTGTAGCTGTTCTTTTTGAATAATAGCACTGGCAAAGTCTTCTTGTTCTATGGCTGTTTCTTTGGCAGATTTTACAACTGCTAATTGTTTTTGCAAATTTTTGAGTTCTTTTTCGGTTGTGGATAATTTTTTGGCCACTTTTATGCCAGCCATGGCTTCGTCTATCAGATCAATGGCTTTGTCCGGCAAGAATTTTTCCGGCAAATATCTGTGGCTTAGTTCCACGGCCGTGTAAATGGCTTCATCAGAAATGGCCACGCCATGAAAATTTTCAAAATTTTCTTTCAGTCCATGCAGGATTTTTTTGGTCGCCTCAATGCTTGGTTCGTCAATTTTGATAGTTTGAAAACGGCGTTCCAGGGCTGGATCATTTTCAATTGATTTGTGATAGTCGGCAAAAGTGGTGGCACCGATGCAACGAATTTCACCTCGCGCCAAAGCTGGTTTCAGGATATTGGCCGCATCCATAGAACCACTGGCCGAGCCAGCACCCACCAAATTGTGGATTTCATCAATAAATAAAATTATTTCTGGCCGTCTTTTGGCTTCTTCTATGACTTGTTTGAGTCGTTGTTCAAATTCACCGCGATAAATCGTGCCAGCCACGGCCGAGGTGAGATCAAGCGTATAAATTTTTTTGTCCAACAAAATTTCCGGCACTTGGCCCAGACTGATTTTTTTGGCCAATCCTTCCACAATAGCGGTTTTGCCAACGCCAGGTTCGCCCAGTATGAGGGGATTATTTTTGAATCTGCGGGATAAAATTTGAATAATGCGTTCAATTTCAGCTTCACGGCCAATGACCGGATCAATGTTTTCTTGGAATTTTTTATTGGTCAGATTGCGTCCTAAAACATCCAAAATACTAGTTTGGTTTTGTTTTTTATTTTTTTTGCGATCACTGACACGAAAGGCCGCGGTCACTTCCGGCAGTTTGGAAGCGCTTTTTAGTAGTAGAGTTGTTTGCTCAACAATATCAGTTTCATTTATTTTTAAAAGTTTAAAAAGACTTTTAATATTTTGATTTTCAATTTGAATAATAGAGGCCAGTAAATGTTCTGTGCCTATATATTGATGGCCATTGGTATAGGCGATTTGTACGGCTTTTTGGATTAAAGTTTTGGCGGTCGCCGAAAAAGCTGGATAAATATCGTCGCTGTTGGCGGTTTCTGTTTGGCTAATTTTGGCAATTTGATTTTTTACTTCTTCAACTTTTATTTCCATGGCCGTGAATAATTCCGCGGCCACACTGCCACGCTGACTGATTAGACCATACAAAATATGCAAGGGTTCAATTTGCGGTTGTTTTAATTCCAACGCCAAATCAGCTCCTTTTTTTAGGGAGTGTTTGAAATTATTAGAAAATTTATTCAGGGTTTCTTTCATTTTTTTACGCCATTTCCCTTAATTTTTTAATTCTGTCATCAATGGGCGGGTGAGTGGAAAAGGCATTGCTCATAAAGCCGGCTTTTTTGAAAGGATTGGCAATATACAAATGAGCTGTGGCGTTATTGGCATGAGACATTTGAGTGCTATCGTTTTTTATTTTTTCCAAGGCATTGGCTAATCCGGCTGGGTAGCGGGTGAGAAGCGCGCCAGAAGCGTCGGCTAGATATTCTCGTTTTCTGGAAATAGCCAATTTGATGAGTTCGGCGATAATTGGAGATAAAATAATAAGTATAATGCCGACAATGGCCAAAATTGCACCTAAATTGCCTTTGTTGTCATTATCACTTCTGCTACCGCCAAAAAATCTTGAACGCCAAAAGAAATCAGCGATAAGTGTGGTGACTCCCACCAGAATAATGACAATCATCATAAGTCTGATGTCATAATTTTTGACATGTGATAATTCATGGGCAATGACGCCTTCTAATTCCTCGTTTTCTAAACGTGCAATAGCGCCGGTGGTGATGGCGATTGAGGCATGTTTTGGATCACGACCGGTGGCAAAAGCATTAATGGCTTGATCATCAATTAAATAAATTTTGGGCATTTGCAATCCTGCTGTGATGCAAAGATTTTCTACCAAATGATAAACTTCTTGGTTGTCTGATTCTTTAATTTGTTTGGCGCCGGCCGTGGCTAGGGCCACCTTATCACCGGCAAAATAGCCAAACAAGCTCATAAAAATAGAAATAATAATGGCAGAAACAAAAATGCCAGCGTCATTAAATGAATAACTCAAAAACCAACCCAACCCAGAAATAAGCAAGGTAAAAATAATTATCAAAAGCCAGGTTTTTCTTTTGTTGGAATCTATTTGATTATACATTGTTTAAAACTTAACTTCTATATTTTTCTTTTCAGCTTCGTCAGCTTGAAAAAAGTCATATTTTTTAAATTTTAAAGAGGATGCAATGAGATTGGTAGGGAAGACCTCCATTTGAATATTGAAATCCCTGGCATTACCATTATAAAAGCGACGGGAAGCTTGGATTTTGTTTTCTGTGTCTGATAGCTCGTCTTGCAATTTCATGAAATTTTGGTTGGCTTTTAGATCCGGATAACTTTCAGACAAAGCAAAAATTGATTTAAGGGTTGAGGATAGCTCGTTTTCAGCTTTGGCCTTGGCTTCGGTGCCAGTGCTAGCCATGGCTGTATTTCTGGCATTAATTACTTTTTCCAAAGTTCCTTGTTCGTGAGTGGCATAACCTTTGACTGTTTCCACTAAATTGGGGATAAGGTCATAGCGACGTTTTAATTGGACATCAATGTCAGACCAGGCTTCGTCTGTGCGATTTCTCAGCTTGATCAAGCCGTTATAGACAGTAATGAGCCAAACGATGGCTATTACTGCAATGGCGACAATGATCCAAATGATTGTGTTGGTCATAGTTTTTAGAGTTAGTTATTTCCGCCAGTTGGCGGGTTATTTAAATTTTAATTAAACTTTGGATTAGACTAAAAATTTGATTTTATGTTATAATAAAATTGATCTTTGAATATTTCTTTCTTTTAAATTTGCAAAATTTATTGTATAATTATTTTATAACATCAACTGTTGATAAGTCAATCTTTTTAATATTTCATAAATGCCGACGGAAGACGGCAAGTACATGAAAATCAAAAAAAATAAACTAAAATTACTCTCAATTCCAACCGGCTTTTATATTGTCGGCCTGTCTTTGGTTGCGGTATTGGCCGGTTTTGGCGTGGCACTAGCTTGGGATGAACCGCTTTCTTCTCCACCACAAGGCAATATTTCTGGACCAGTAAATATTGGAGGTGGTAATCAGACTAAAACCGGAGGTTTAAGAGTAGAACAGGGCGTCACCACTACCCAGGTTTGTTTTATTGGTGATAATTCTTGTATTTCCTCGGCACTAAATAATGGTTGGTGGGCGCAAAATGGCGCTAATGATATTTATAATATTAACACTCATTTTGTAGGCATTGGCACCAATAATCCTTCGGCTCCATTGACGGTTTCTTTGGGTGCAGGTATTACATCTAAATTATTAATTGGTGAAGCAGATCTTAATGAAAATCCTGAATTGCAACTTGGTTATGTTGGTGGTCATTGGGGAATGTTTGTTAATAATGGTCCAAATAGTGAAGCCTCTGGTTTTGCTGGCAATTTGAATTTTTGGAATAGTAGTAATCGTTTTTCAATAACTTCAGGTGGTTATGTTGGTGTGGGTACGGTAAAGCCAGCCACAAATTTTGAAGTGGCTGGCACTAACGATGCTGTGGGTACTAAACTTAGAGTGACCAATACGGCTGGTAATCCTGAGTTGCAATTGCAATATGGGTTAGCAACTGGCGTTGATCATTGGGGAATTTATGCCAATCATGCTGACCAAAGTTTAAGATTTTGGAATAGTAGTGATCGTTTGGTTATTTTGCCTAATGGTGATATGGGTATTAAAATTGGTATTAATACAGTCACTCCGACAGCAGTTTTGGAAATGGCTTTACCCAATCAAACCAAGGGCTTGGTTATTCATGTGGCAGGTTCATTGCCAGACAATCCGTTGGAAATTCAAAATGATAGTGGCAACCCTATTTTTCAAGTTGATTCAACTGGTGTAGCCACGGCTACTGATTTTTGTACTGCTAGTGGCAAATGCCTGAACAATACGACCAGTGTTATAAATGTTAGTGGTGGGGGTATTTTTGTTGGTTATACGTCTTCAACATATAAGGGTGACAATAGTTCAGGACCAACCAAGGGATATATTGGAGCTAGTAATCTTTGTACAGCAAATGTGGTTAGTAGTACTCATTGGTGCACTTCTGAAGAAATATTAGGCAGTATTAACGTGGGTATATCTTTGCCAGCTATTATTATGTGGATTGCCAATGGTCCTCCTGGATATTTAGCACAAAATAATGATTGTTCTGGTCGCACTGCAGGTGTTATTGGTCCAATAAATAATCGTAATTTTGGTAATGTTTGGGTTTTTCCTTCAGCTAATTATCCGCAAGGCTATGGCTCCATAGTCACCTGTGACAGCACTTATTCATTGGCTTGTTGCAAATAGATTTAATAAAATATGAATATAAGCAAAGCAAAAAAAATCATTCTCTCAGCATCTTTTGCAATTTTTGCTTTGTTTTTAGTTGGAATAAATTTTGCTCAAGCTTCTTTGATTTGTGAGACCAATTTTACCAAGAATGGTTGGATTTGCGATGGCAGTCAAGGAAAATCTTGGTGCGGTAATAATACTCTTGATTGCAATAATGAGCCTACTCCAGGAACAAATGAGACTATTGATTGCAATACTTGTAGTGCGGTTTGTGTTAGTGGTTTTCAAAATTGTGGTAGTGGTTGTACTAATATTCCTCATGCCCAAATAATAGCTCCTAATTGTTCAACTTATGATTTTTGTACTGGTCTTTGCAATAGTTGTAGCGTTGATTGGAATTCTTGCAGTGGTGGCACTTGTAATATTCAGACTGGAACAATCTGTACAGTTAATAGCAAAGAAGGAACATACAATGGGTGTAATTGTATTTGTAGTAGTAGTGGATTAGCGTGTACTGCTGGTGATGGCCGAGAAGGAAGATATGATAATAGCTGTGTTTGTAATGTTGATACTCCGCCAGCTTTATTAAATTATAGCAATAATATTTATGATTTGATTTTAAATAAAAATCTTACGGTTTTTGGCGTTAGTAATTTTAATGGAAACATTACAACCGCTTCTACTAGTGTGACTAATTTTTGGGGTGATGTTATTTTTAATGGCAAGTTTTGTTTGGGCGCCACTTGTTTTAGCTCGGCAAATATTTCTCAGTGGAACAATGATATTGGATATCTAACCACTTCAACCATTAGTTCTACAACTTTAAATTTTTCCACTACCACTATTAATAACTTAATAACAAATCTTAGCTCAAGTACTCTTAATTTTTCAACCACCACTGTTAATAATTTAATAACCAATATTTATTCCACCACTAGCGGTGTATGGATTTTGGAAAATAACAATCTTTATACCAGCTCAACTGTTCTTAAGGTTGGTATTGGCACTACATCTCCAGCTGGTAATTTGCACGTATCAAAAAACCAAAATGACTTGACAACACTTATTGTTGATAATCAAAACTCTGGAACAGTTGCTGGTTCAAGATTTGAATTAAGAAATGGTGCAACAGAAGCTGACGCAACTAAATTATTAACAATGGGGACTGGATTTACGACCAATGGAGCCTATAAACAAGACGGTAGTTTATTAGAGTCTGGGGCTAATCTTTCTGGTGGTTTAAGTTTATTGGCAAGAGGGGCATCTGCTGATATGAGATTTTATACTGGTGGTTATCTTGATGCTAATCAACGGATGACAATATTAAGTAGTGGCTTTGTCGGTATTGGAACGACAACTCCAGATAGTCTATTAACTGTTGTTGGTAGCTCTTGGCCTTCTGCGACAGTTAGACTATCTAATGGAACTAATACTGCTTCTATTTTAAAGGTAGAAAACGATAATGGAGCTTTTGCTGAGCTAGATACTGCAGGGTCAGGTTCAAATATTTATGGTTTGGCTCCTGGAGATAGTATTTTATGGGCAAAGAATAATTTACAATTTGGAGCAGGTGGGGCACGTGATGCAAGGTTATCTATAAGTTCTAATGGTAATGTCGGTATCGGAACAACAACTCCAGCAAATAAATTGACTGTGCAAGGTAGTATGTCTGTGGAGGGGACAAATGCCAACGATAGAATATACACAGCCAATGGTGTTAGAAGTTTAGTTTTAACTGGTATGCCTGGTAGTAATCTATTTAATCAAGGCACTTTATCCATAAATGCTTGGAATGCTGGTGCTTCAGGTAGAACATTGCTTGGCTTAGGAGTAGCTGATACTCAAGTGTTTAGAGTTGATGTTTCAGGAAATACCGAAATAGCCGGTAAAGTCGGTATTGGGACAACTACACCTTCAACTGCTTTATATGTGGTTGGTACGACCACGGCTACTGATTTTTGTACAATTGGAGGTAAATGCCTAGGCTCTATGAGTAGCGGAATTTCTGGCGTGCAGGTAGTAGCTTTAACTGCTAGTTCATATACTGGTTTAACAGCTAGTAATACTGGTTATAAAGGTGTTGATACTTTATGTAATACGGCTTCAACTGGCAGTCATGTTTGTACAACTGAAGAAATAATGAATTATGTTAGATATGCTTCGGCTATCCCTGCTTTTTTGGTAGGAAAATATGGCTGGATTGTCAGTGGTCCTCCTGGTTTTACGGTAGAGGCGAATGATTGCAAAGGTTGGAGTAGTAATTCAAGCAATGCTTTTGGGCGTCTTTGGAATTTTGGCGCTGGCGGTCCGCAAGGTGAGGGTGAGATGGCGCTTTGTTTCCAATCGTATCAGTTTATTTGTTGTAAATAATTTTTTTAAATAATTATGAATTTTAAACAAGCAAATTTGGCAGGTAAAATTATAATGGTTTCAGCCATGTTGGTTTTTGGTTTGTTTTTTTCGCATACTGTTAATGCTGTTTGTACGGAATTTATTAATGGCACTCACTGGTGCACGCCAGGCCAAACTCTTTGCGGTACGGCTGTGGCCGGTGGCTTAAATTCTTCTTATTTTTGTTTTGCGACTCAGCCGACTTGTGGATCTAATCAAGTAGAAAGTTGTGCTTCAACAAATCCTAGTTGTTGTGCTTGTTCCCCTGGCTATACAATGTGCAGTGGAACTTGTAAATCAAATACTCCTGTTGGTTGTAAGGCTGGTGAAAGCTGGGATGCCTGTTCCCAGACTTGTACTTGTAGTAGTGGCAATGTTTGTAGCACTAATGGTGCTTGTAATGCATCTTGCAGTATAACAGAATCTTATGATGCGATATCTTGTATGTGTGTGAGCAGATTTTATTGGAATTTAATAAATAGCAATACTTTGTCGCCGTATAATGCTAGTTTTAATGTCGGTATTGGTACAACAGGTACTTCGGCTTCAAATAAATTAACTGTCACTGGATCTGCGTTTATTCCTAATACTAATGTTTCTAGTACGGTTATGGTTTCTGGTGCTTATGGTGGTGGTATTTTAATGCAAGATACAAAATATGGTGGAATTTGGATGAATGATCTTGGTGCCACTTTGAATTTCAGTTCTAATGGAACATCAGCTGGTTTTGGCAGTAATTATGGCCAAATGGTTTTAAAAAATGGTTATGTTGGTATTGGCACTACATCTCCAGCTGGTAATTTGCACGTATCAAAAAACCAAAATGACTTGACAACACTTATTGTTGATAATCAAAACTCTGGAACAGTTGCTGGTTCAAGATTTGAATTAAGAAATGGTGCAACAGAAGCTGACGCAACTAAATTATTAACAATGGGGACTGGATTTACGACCAATGGAGCCTATAAACAAGACGGTAGTTTATTAGAGTCTGGGGCTAATCTTTCTGGTGGTTTAAGTTTATTGGCAAGAGGGGCATCTGCTGATATGAGATTTTATACTGGTGGTTATGCTGATGCTAATCAACGGATGACAATATTAAGTACTGGCAATGTTGGTATTGGGACAACTACGCCGGGAGTAAAATTAGATGTCTATGGTGGAAGTATTAGGCAAGATGGCGGAACATATAATTTGACCGTAAGTAATGGCTCAACCGTTACTGGCAGTAATCATCTTATTGTTACTGCTTCTAGTAGCTATATGCAGTTAAATGCTCCTAATAATAGTATAATATTGAATGCTGGTAATAAGCCTAGTGATTATATCTCATTTAATAGTGGAGATGGAGCAGTGGAATATATGAAGGTGGCTTATGGTGGTGCTGTCAGTATTCCAGGAGCCTTAGCGGTTGGTAGTTTTAATCTTGCTACAGGCGCTTCAGCTGGTAAAGTCCTAACTTCTGATGTTTCTGGTAATGCCACATGGGCGTCTTTGCCTGCCAGTGGAGTTGCTGTTTTTGTCACAACCACAGTTGCTGTTTTGGGTGATAATAGTTCCACTTCTGTTTCTCCTGGTTATAAAGCAGTCAATGCTTTGTGTAGTCAAAAAGTTTCTGGCAGTCATTTATGTTCTGTTTCAGAAATTTTTAACAGTATAAATGCTAATGTGACCATGCCGACGGTTGCAGTTTGGATTTCTAATGGTCCTCCTGGTTATACAGCCCAAAGCTTTGATTGTAATGGTAGAACCAATAAGACACCAGCTCATTTGGGAGCTATTTGGTTGCCGGCTGGTACGGAAGGCGCTCCCGAAGGGCATGGAGCCTTGGTAGCCTGTGATAATAGTTGGTCTTTAGCTTGTTGCAAATAAACTTATTTAAAATTTTTATTTAAAAATATGATGAACAAAAAATTATTAACTTTTTTAGGAATTGCTTTAATTGTTTTAGGATTTTTATTATCGTCTCATTCAGCTCTAGCTTTGGTCTGTACAACAAATACTACAAAAAGTGGATTTTATTGTTCTAGTCTTCAAAATAAATCCTGGTGTGGTAACGGTACTTTGAATTGTGATTATGAGCCAGTTTGCAGTGGCGCTAATCAAACTTTTACATCAAGTGATTGTAATAGTTGCACCTGTTCTTGTACTAGTGGTTATACTATGTGTGCTGGTGATTGTAAGATTAGTACTGGTGATTGTCTACCTGGTCAACAGTGGAGCCCATGTATGGGTAAGTGTGTTTGTGATTCTAATCATTGTAGTAATAATGGTACTTGCAATATAGTAATTGGATCAAGTTGTACGGTGGCATTTAAACCGGGACATTATAATAGTAGTTGTTCTTGTGTTTTTGAAACCCCTCCTGCTTTATTGAATATTAATGATGCCAATATTTATGATTTGATATTAAATCAAGGTTTGACTGTTTTAGCTACTACTACTCTCGCAGGTACCAACACTTTTGCTACCACCACGGTAAGCAACTTAACTGTAAATAATTTATGTTTGAATAATGGTTGTAACTCTGACTGGCCAATAAGTGGTGGTAGTAATGTTTGGGTTTCATCAGGTAATATTATTTATCCAACCTCAACAGTTAGTAGTGTTAATATTGGGACGACTACATCTTTTGTAAATTCACGGTTTAATGTTTTGGGAAATATAAGTGCTATAAGTAACAATTATATTGCAAATAGTGGTGTTGGTTTATATTTAGGAACATTTATAGAAAATAATGGTTATGTTTATGGTGGTTCAATAATTAAAAACATTAATACCACTAACGGTGATGGTAATGGATTTACTTTACCAAGACTAGGTTTTTTTACTTCAGGTGTAGTTAATGGTAGTCCAGCGCAGATAGCTGAAAGAATGTCAATATTATCAGGTGGCTTTGTCGGTATTGGAACGACAACTCCAGATAGTCTATTAACTGTTGTTGGTAGCTCTTGGCCTTCTGCGACAGTTAGACTATCTAATGGAACTAATACTGCTTCTATTTTAAAGGTAGAAAACGATAATGGAGCTTTTGCTGAGCTAGATACTGCAGGGTCAGGTTCAAATATTTATGGTTTGGCTCCTGGAGATAGTATTTTATGGGCAAAGAATAATTTACAATTTGGAGCAGGTGGGGCACGTGATGCAAGGTTATCTATAAGTTCTAATGGTAATGTCGGTATCGGAACAACAACTCCTATAGCAAAATTAGTTGTTCAGACAACAGCACCTAGCGATGGGATTGCGTTAAGTGATGGGAGTAAATACAGGGCATTTTTAGCTAATAATAATAGTAATGGAGCTATATTTGGATTAAATGAGAATACTACCCTGGTAGTTAGGCTTGAGAGTAATAATACTTCTTATATTAATAATGGTTATAATTTTGGTATTGGCACTACCGATCCTAAAACAAAATTAGATGTTCAGGGTGGTATTGTTAGTGCAAATGGATATAATTTAAGCGACTCAGCCACTGATAATCTTTTGGTTAATGGTGATTTTGAAATGAATAATATGTCAGGTTGGTCGGGAAATGGAGTAGTGACTTCTACTGCTGGCAGTTATTCTGGAAAATATGCCATGCAGATAACAGGTAGTCAGCAAATTTTAAGTGATGATTATATTCCTGTTGACCCAACCAGAGATATTTTTCAATTAGATGCTTGGGTTAAAAAAACAGTAATAGGAGGAGGTTTATATTTTGGTTATATTGCTTATAACGCTGATAAGGTAGAAATTACAACTCCTCCTTGTGGCACTTATTGTTATTCGGCAGCAGCTGCTTATGTTGTCCCTGTTGATAGTAGTTGGCATAAATTTTCATCAACAATGGTCGGAGAAGGCACTGTTTTTCCAAATTTCCCTGTCGGGACAAAATATATCAGGGTTTTGGGTTTAATGAATTATGGTGGTACTGGTGGTCCTATAACTTTACTTGATCATGTCACTTTAAAGCGATTGGTTAAAGGCCCATTGATTGCTGGTAATAATTTTTCTTCTACCGGTTTAGTTGATCAAAATCAATATTCAACCTTATACACAACCGCCTCAAATAACTTGATTATTGGTTCTCCTGGCAATGTTGGTATTGGGACAACTACACCAGAATCTAAACTACATGTGGCTGGACAAATTTCAACCGCACCATCTTTGTCAGGTTTAGCTGGAGCTGGGTTAGGATTGCAATTTTCTAATTCTTTAAAAATAGGAATAGGTAGTGACCCAGTAAGTCCGTATGGTGGTTGGTTTCAAGTCAGTAATGGTATTGGGAGTTCTTTCCCACTGCTTCTTAATCCTCTTGGTGGAAATGTTGGTATTGGGACTACGACCCCAGCAAATAAATTGACTGTGCAAGGTGGTGTACAAATTGTAGATGGTTCGCAGGCTAATGGTAAAGTTCTAACTTCTGATGCCAATGGCTTGGCGAGTTGGCAACCTGCCGGAGGTATAATTAATGATGTTTATTTATATAATGGCGCCAGGATAATAACTGTTTCTACCACAAAAAATAATTACTTTTTTGGTGGAGCTGGTAATACTGCTATGACTGGAGTTAATAATATGGCTAATGGTAATGGTGCTCTTTTATTTAATGTTAGTGGCAGGGATAATCTTGCCAATGGTTTTGGCGCTCTTACTAATAATGTTAGTGGTAGCAATAACGTAGCCAATGGTAGTGGCGCTCTTTATAATAATATTATTGGTTCGGGAAATTCTGCTTTTGGTTATAACTCTCTTTATAATAGTTTGGGTGGTACTAATATTGCTATTGGAAATTATTCTGGAGCAGGTTTGCAAAATGGCTCAAGCAATATATTTTTAGGTTCCAGTGCTCAGGTGTTTAATAATCCTGGTGATCCTAATACTATTATTATTCCCACAAATTCAATTGCTATTGGTACTAATGCTACAATTGGTGTCACCACTACCGCGGGTATAACCAATGCCATTGCTATTGGTGCTAATACTGTGGCCATGGCCTCTAATACTATGGTATTAGGAAATGGAGTTAGTGTTGGTATTGGGACAAATAATCCATCTGCTAAACTGGATGTAAGAGGTGGAACTCTTGTTTTTGGTAATATCTATTCAATTGCTAATTTTAATGACGGGTCACAGCTAGCAGGTAATGGTAAGGGTCTTGTGGTTGGCTATGATTCATCAAAACAATCAACTGTTTTTTGGGCGAATTCAGTCGGTCCATCTTCAAATTTTGCTTTTTGGACTTATGATAGTGATAGTACTACGTGGGCTGAAAGAATGACTATTTCGGGTAGTGGTGCTGTCAGTATTCCAGGAGCCTTAGCGGTTGATAGTTTTAAGCTTGCTACAGGCGCTTCAGTTGGCAATGTCATGACTTCCGATGTTAGTGGCAATGCCTCATGGTTGCCACCTAGCGGTGGTATAGTTAATGATGTTTATTCATATAATAGTAAAAACATCATGGTAGTTTCTACTACACGAGATAGTTATTTTTTTGGCGGAGCTGGTAACACTACTATGACTGGTAACGGTAATACAGGTAGTGGTATGTATTCTCTTAGTTATGATACTACTGGAGGCTTTAATACGGCTTATGGTTATGGTGCTCTTTATCAAAATACCACTGGTGGAAATAATGTTGCTGTTGGTGCTACTGCTCTTAGTAATAATACTAGTGGTAGTGGTAATGTAGGTATTGGTTTTAAAGCACTTATGCTTTTTAATTCTACTAGTGGTGGTAATGTAGGTATTGGTAATAATGCTGGTATGGGTATGGTGAAAGGCGCAAGTAATATTTTTTTAGGTGAGAATGCTCAAGTATATAACGAGGCCATTGGCAATACTAATATTAATCCCACAAATTCAATTGCTATTGGTTCTTTGGCACAGATTGGTAATGCACTTACTACAAATATAGACAATGCAACCGCTATTGGCTATGGCGCATTGGCAGTCGCATCTAATACTATGGTATTAGGAAATGGAGCTATTAGTGTTGGTATTGGAACAAGCACACCACAAAATGCATTGCATGTTTATAGTGCTACTGGCCAATCTTACATTTCAGCTGATGCTCCAGCTAATAGAGTGGCTGGTTTTAATATCAGAGAAAACGGAGTTGTTAAATGGTATATATCTAAATCAAACACCACCACTCCAGCAATTCAGAATGGTGCTTTAAATTTTGCCACTTCTTCAGGGAATGTAATGACATTAGCACAAAATGGCAATGTTGGTATTGGCACTTCCACTCCAGCCTCAACGCTTGATGTTAAAGGGACTGTTCGTATAGAAAATAGAAATGTCGTGCCTGCTGTAGGAATGGGATGGGTTGTTTGTTATGTAAGGGGCACTAATGAATTAGGTCATTGCACTGGCACTGTTTCTGGTGGGGGACAATGTGCTTGTGTTTCTAATACTCCAGCGAAGTAAATAATTATCTTTAAATGTGGCAAAAAAAACCAAAGCACAAAATAAAATATTTTTTACTGATAATTTTTTCAGCACTTTTTATAATTTCCGGTTTGTTGTTTTGGCATTTTCAGACGTCCCAAGCTGATCAAAGTGTTCCTTTTTATGGTTGGGTTTGGTCGGAAAATTATGGTTGGATTTCTCTGAATTCCGACAATTGTGCTCAGATGTGTTTGGCTGATCCTGTTAATTGTGGTTGCACTAATGTTGGGCAATCCTATGGCATCAAAAAAAATCCAGATAAGACTATTAATGGCTATGGTTGGTCAGAGTATATTGGTTGGGTTTGTTTTGGTGATACTTGTTCTGCAAATCCGCCATTTGATAGCACTTCCACTATGAGTATTGATACTAATGGCAATATTTCAGGCTGGGCGCAAGTTTTGTCTATGGGTGAAGATGGTTGGATGAAGTTTGGCGGTTATAAAGGTTCTGTGCCGAATGGTCAGAACTATTCAGGAGAGGCTTGTTATGACTGTACAAAAAAATGTGGTGAGTGGACCACTACTTATTATGCAGATGGCACTACTAGTACCAGCTCGCCTTGTGTAGTTTATGTGCCTAATGAGTTTAGTAAATGTAATACTTGTTTTACAGCCACGAAATTTAATAATACTCCCTATGCTTCGGCTAATTTACCAGGTCAAAAGGACAGTGCAGTGGTTGGCGGAAGTGGCTATATGTGTAGTAGTTGTAATAATTGCCAAGTTGAAGGAAATACTGCCAGTGATCACTACCGAGTTAAATGCAGTGATTGCCAATCTGGTAATTGCTATATGTATGGCGTAGGCAGTGACACATCAAATAGTAACCAATTGGTTGGCTGGGGTTGGAGTGGCGGTAGTAATGGAGTTGGTTGGGTGCATTTTAATGGTGAAGTTGGTATAGTCAATCCTTGGCTAGAAACCAAATATGGTTCTATTTACAGTTCCAGTACAGTGGGACAAAAAGCCTCAAATCTTTCTTATAACGCCACTTATTGTATTTTTGCCAATAATTTACAGAATATTAATGTTATCAATGTGGCCAATTGTACAGAAGGCAATGTAGCTGATAGTAATCTGGGGTTTCCATCTTCGCCTGTCAGTACTGGTCAATATCAGAATGTTTTGGGTAAAATTGATGTTAAAGGCTTAATGACAACAGTAAAAGGAAGTTATAATAAATATGGTCAAGAGGTGGTGATGCTTGAAGATCCGAATGCTTTGCCGGACGTTTTGGATAATAAAATTTATGTAGTGAGTAGTACTGGCCATGATCTTTCTTTATCAAATCCTAAAACTTTTAAAAATGGAACAGAGACTGAAAGAGGAAATGGACTGGTTATTGTTAAAGGGAATTTATTTATTGGTAATGATATTAGTTATGAATCAAACAGTCCCAGTGATTTAAAGCAATTAGCGTCTGTTGGCTGGTTGGTTTTGGGTGATGTGGTGGTGAGTCCGACAGTGAAAAATATTGTAGGCGCTTTTGTACTTTTGGGTGGTAAAAAAACAGATGGCAATCAAATTGATTGTAATAAAGACATTAAATTTGCAGATAATTTTCCGAAATATAAACAAAATGGTTGTGGCGCTTTCTTTTCATTTAATCCAGAGTATAAAGATACTACCAACTTTCCACTTAATGTTTACGGTTTGATTGTGTCCCATGCTTTTGATTTGCGTCGTACCTATACCAGTTTGTCACAAGGTTCGGAAAGTATTATTTACGATGGCCGTCTTTCGGTCAATCCGCCACCAGGCATGACAGGTTTTGTTGAGGCCTTGCCGGTTATTAGAGATTTTGAATATAAATAATTTTGGTTATTTATAAAAAATGTGTTAAAATATAATTAAGAAGTTATTAACAGTTAAAAAAATGGGATTATTTTCTTCAAACAAAACTAGTTATCTCGGAGTTGATTTGGGTTCGTCTTCAATCAAGGTGGTTGAATTGGCCAATAGCAATGGGCGACCGCGACTGGTCACTTATGGTTTTACCGAAAAAAAATTGACTGACAATAATTTTATCAGCAGTAGTGATTTTTTGAATGCCGAAGACGAAATTGCCAAAACACTCATGGAAGTGTGCAATAAATCGCGTACTTTTTCCAAAAAAGCCGTAGCTGCTTTGCCTAGCTTTGCTGTATTTACTTCTATTTTGAATTTGCCTGAAATGTCCAAAAAAGAATTGGCTTCAGCTATTACTTGGGAAGCAAAAAAAATAATTCCTATGCCTTTGGAAGAAGTTATTTTGGATTGGAAAATTATTTCTCAAGAAGAATATAAAAATGAAGACACTAAAGATCCGGCCGGAGAAGGGGATAACCAACAATTAAATCCTGTTAGTAAAATATTTTCTCATCCTACTAAGGGTTTGAAAATTCTGCTCACTGGCGCCAGTAAAAGCTTGGTGCGCAAATATGTGAATATTTTTAATACGGCTGGCGTCTCTTTGCTGAGCTTAGAAACTGAAAATTTTGCCTTGGTGCGTTCGCTTATTGGCAATGATCAGGCAGTTATTATGATTGTTGATCTTGGAGCCAATTCTTCAAGTATTATGGTGGCTGAAAAAGGCATACCGGTTATGGCTAGAAGCGTGGAAATGGGAGGAACTCTTATTACTAAGGCTATTTCTAGCAGTCTTAATGTCAATTTGGACAGAGCCGAACAATTCAAACAGGACATGATGTTAGAAACAAATTCGGCCAGTAATTCTTTGCCACAAACAGTGGAAAAAGCTTTTGCTACAATTCTTAATGAAATTAAATATACGGTTGGTTTGTATCAAGAACAGCACAATCAAAAAATAGAAAAAATAATTTTGACCGGTGGTAGTGCAAATTTGGGAAATTTGACCGGTTATTTATCAAAAGTTTTAAACATCAACGCTTATGTTGGCGATCCTTGGGCTAGAGTTATTTATCCTGTTGAATTAAAGCCGATTTTGGATCGTTTGGGTTCGCGTTTTTCTGTGGCCATAGGTTTGGCCATGCGCAACATTGAATAATTTTTATGGCCAGAATAAATCTTCTACCAGAAAATTTACGTGAGCAAGAGCAAAAAGAAATGGAGAAGACTGCCAGTCGTTCCAAAACTTTTAATGTGGAAATGACCAATCCTGAAATTCAAAAATCAAGATTAAATAAGAGCGACAAACCCAAGGAATCATTTTTTAAAAAAATATCCAATGTTTTGGGTCCGGCTAAAACAGTTAAGCCAACAGACGACAGTCTAAGTTATCCGACTTTGCCACCATCTAGATTATCATCAGCTGATATTGATTTATTAGCTTTGGCAAAAAAAGATCGTTTTTTACGTCAGCCAGTGCAGGTTTCTGGTCATAATTTTAATCGTGGAATAAAAATAAAGTCAGCCGAAGACAAAACTTCATGGAAAGAAGATTTGGGAGTTCCAGAAGTATCAATGAGACAGATGTCCTCGGCTAATAATGCGTCTAATACCAGGCAAGAGCTTGTTGGTAAAAATTTTAATCCAAAAGTTGTTTTGAGAATGGACAAAGCCAGAAGATGGAATTTTCTTGATTGGCTTTTTGGAGGAAATATAGATCAGCCGGCCAAGCCAACTATTCAATCTTTTGGAGAGATGAATGAAAAAAATTCTTCAAAAAATCATTTGATAAAAGCTAAGCCATCTGTTGTCAGAGAGTTTACAAAAGAACATTATTGGTGGAAAAATTTGTTTTCAGTTTTCGCAAAAACAGAAAAAAAACCGCATTTGCCTATTAAAATGCCAATCATGCCAAAATTTCAGCCCCATCAGGCGCCAGTTAAGACAACTGTTGTGCCGTTAACCACAAATGCTGTTTCCAAGGCACCAGTTTTTCCTAAAATAACCAAATCAACACAGCCAAAAGGCCAGAGTTGGTGGAGTGTTTTTATGTCTATGTTTGCGTCTAAGCCGAAAAAACCAAAATTACCAATCCATAATATGCAGTCATTGCCAAAATTTCAGCCAAAAATGACGCCTATTAAGCCTGTGGTTGTGCCACACCCTGTTCATGTTGCGTCACTAAAACCAATTTTGCCAAAAAACATTAAGCCAAAAGGACCGAGTTGGTGGAGTAAATTAATGGCAAAATTTAAGGCCAAACCAAAAAAACCACAAATAATTCAAGAAAAAATAAAACCAATTTCTCATGATCTGCATCATTATAATTCGGAAATAAAAGATTTAAAACCTCAATATAAATTTGAGACGCCAGCTAGTCATCATGAGCCAATCAAACACGAACAGGCAATTTTAGATAAGCCGATTAATCATGACTTGCATCATTATAAACCAGAAGTAAAAGATTTAAATGTTCCGCCACCTTCGCCACTACATCAAGATAAGAAAAAAGTAGAAGCGCCTCATGTAGAAGCGCCTCACAAAAAAGAATTACCAGAAAAATTAAAAAAGTCACTGGTGGATATTAATTTTATTCCCGAGGATTTGTTGGCGATTAGTTATTACACTCCGATTTGGAAAACTTTAATTATTCTTTTGGCGGTTATTGTTCCGGCCTCAGCCGTGGTCGGCGCTTATTTTTGGATTGATAAAGAAAGTCAAAAAGTAAAAAGTGATTTGTTAGTTTCTGAAAAAGTATTAAATGATTTGAATTTTAGTTTATCTGATTATCAAAAGAAAACTAATCAATTAAAAAACAGATTAACTACTCTTCAAGGTTTATTAAATTCGCACATCCGTTGGACTAAGTTTTTTACCGCTCTGGAAAAATATACTCTTGACGGTGTTTATTATGGCAATTTTTCAGCTGACACTTCTGGACAAGTTGTTTTGCCAGCCACAGCCAAAGATTATGGCACTTTAGCCAGTCAAATTGTCGCTTTAAAAAATGCTACTGATTTTGTCAGTGAAGTTAAAGTTGATAATATAAGTATGAAGTCAGACAATAGAGCTGGTATTATCGGAGTTAGTTTTCAGTTAAAAATGGTTTTAGCTGATAAATTTTTTACCAAATAATTTTTGTTTATGTTAACTAATACAGACGAACAGAACCCAAAAGACAAGGCCAAGAGTGGACGCAAAAAAAAGCGCCTAGGTATGATTATTAATAAATATTTTATTTTTATTGCTTTTGGTTTATTTCTTGTAGTTTTAATAGTCGGATATTTTTTGATGCTTAAAGACAATTATGCCAGCTTGAATCAGGCTCAAGATAAATTATCCCAAGCTAAAAGCGCGGTTATGTTTTTGTCAAAAGAACATCAAGCCATGATAGATAGCCAAGCGCAATCTCCACTGCTTTCGCCAACAGAAGATCGTTTATTCTCTTTAGCTTTACCAAAAAGTTTTGATTTGCCATCGGCTATTATCCAATTGACCGAGCTTTGTAAGGCCACTGGTTTTATGGTGACAAAAGTAGATGTGATTGAAAATAATTTAGTTGCAACTAGTGCTTCAGGGCAAAAAGTCGGCAAAGCCAATTTGTCACTCAGCGTGGTTGGTGGTGACTATGATGCTTGGAAAAGATTGCTTTTGGCCTTGGAACAAAGCGTGATGATTGTTGATGTTAGTAGTATTGATTTTAATTCGCAAAGCGCTAATTATAAATTAAATTTGACCGCTTACTATTATCCGGATACTGATACTAAACAATAATTTTATGAAAAAAATCAGAAGCATAATTATTTTTTTAGGATTGATAGCCATTGTTATTTTGGCTAGTATTTTGGTGTGGTTAAATTGGTCTGAGGTTGTTAATTTTTTAGCCAGTCCGCAAAATCAGGTTGTACCAATTAAACAAAAAACAAATCAAGATGCTGTTTTACGAGAAATGAAAAATACGACTATGCCAAAAATAGAAGGATTTAGGCAATATGGTGAGTGGCCACTTTCACAAGTGCCACTAAGTGAAGGTAGGGGTAATCCTTTTTTGGAAAAAACAGCGACCACAAGATAATAAAATAATTTTGGAGGCAATTGTATAAATTGCCTCTGTGTGAATATATAATGGTGTTTAATAGCTCTGAAAAAAAAATTAAGGACTTCCTGTTGCAAAAAAAATTGGTTAGCGTTTCAAAAATGGCCGAAATTGAAGATAAGGTCAGAAGGAATGATAAAACATTGGAAGATACCTTGGTTCAAGAAAAAGTGTTTACCTCTAAGGATTTTAATAATCTGAAAGGGGAAGTTTTTGGTTTACCAGTCGTTGATTTATCGGAATTAACCATTGAATCTGCTGTGCTTAATATACTCACCCAAAAAGTGGCTCAAAATTATCAAATGGTGATTTTTGCCAAACGCAAAATGGAAGTGAGTGTGGGCATGGTACGGCCGGATGATTTTCAGGCGCATGAAGCGGTGGAATTTTTGTGCAATAGCCAAGGATTTAGGCCAAAATATTTTGTTATTTCAGCTCAGGATTGCCGTACGATTTTGAATCAATATAGTGGTTTCAAAAAAGAAATCGGTTCGGCTGTGGCCGCGGCTGAAGAAAAATTCGCCAAAAAAGAAAAATTAGTTTCTCAACGCGGAGATTCTAATGAAAATATGGGCGAAGTTATTAAAAGCGCGCCCGTGGCTAAAATTGTTTCGGTGATTTTCAAGCATGCTCTTGAGGGTGGTGCCAGTGATATTCATATTGAACCAGGCTTTAATGAAGGTAGAGTGCGTTATCGTGTTGATGGTATGCTTCGTACTTCTCTGACTTTACCAAACTATTTATACCCGGCGGTTATTTCTCGTATCAAGGTATTGGCGAATTTAAAACTTGATGAAATGCGTTTGCCTCAAGACGGACGTATTCGCACCAAAGTAGATGATCAGGATGTTGATTTGCGTGTTTCAGTTTTACCAACTATTGATCAGGAAAAGGTGGTGATTCGTGTTTTTGACAGCTCAACTGGCGTGCCGACTTTGGCTGAACTAGGCTTTAATGAAAATCATATCAGTATTATTGAACGCAATATCAAAAAGCCGTATGGTTTATTTTTACTCACTGGCCCGACAGGCAGTGGCAAAACAACTACTTTATATTCTGTTTTGAATATGATCAATGCCGAGACCACTAATATTGTCACACTGGAAGATCCGGTTGAATATTATATTGATGGCATTAGCCAGTCGCAGATTAATGCTGATATTGGTTTTACTTTTGTCAGCGGACTGCGCGCTGTTTTGCGTCAAGATCCCAATATTATCATGGTTGGAGAAATCAGGGATAATGACACAGTGGAACTAGTCATTCATGCTGGACTGACCGGGCATTTGGTTTTTTCCACTCTGCACACTAATAACGCTTGGGGTGCTATTCCGCGATTAGTAGATATGAAAGCCGAGCCGTTTTTATTGTCTTCTACTCTCAATTTAGTGATGGCTCAACGCTTGGTTCGCAAGATTTGTCCTGATTGTAAAGAAGAAATAAAATTAACACCAAATATTTTGGCAAAAATTCAGGATAAAATTGATACTATTCCACCGGTTTATTTGGAAGGAATAAAAAAGACCACTTTTTATAAGGGCAAGGGCTGTCAAAGTTGCAGTAATAGCGGTTATTCAGGGCGTATGGTAGTGGGAGAAATTCTAGAAATGGACAGTGCTATGAAAGATTTGATTTCCACCAACTATAATAGCAGTGCCAATTTGGAAGAAGCTCTGAAACATCAAAATTTTATTTCTTTGACACAAGACGCAGTACTCAAAGCCCTGCAAGGATTTACCACAGTGGAAGAGGTGATTAGGGTTTCGCAAGAACAATAGTATATAATAATTAATTATTTGAATAATTCTATGCCTAAAGCGGTAAAAGCAAACACTATACTCATCGTGGAGGACGATGTCTTTTTGGCTGATTTATATCGGACCAAATTTGAATTGGAGGGATTCAAAGTCTATGTAGCCTATGACGGAGAAAAAGGCTGGGAAAGCGTCAAAAAAAATCTGCCACAGGTGGCGTTATTGGATTTGGTTTTGCCGAAAATGAACGGTTTTCAGGTATTAGAAAATATGAAAGCTGAGGCCTCAACCAAAAATATTCCAGTTATTATTTTGACCAACTTAAGTCAGAAAGCTGATATAGAAAAAGGACTAAAAATGGGCGCCAATGATTATCTAATTAAAGCGCATTTTATGCCGTCGGAAGTGGTTGCTAAAATTCAGAAATTAATTAAATAGTTTATGGAAACATCTAGATTTTTATTGGTTAAAACTATTCTGGCTGAAGCGGTCAAGCGGGGAGCGCAGGATTTGCATTTTTCGGTTGGTGGTAATCCCTGTTTGCGTATCAATGGAGAATTACTTTCTATGGAAGATAAGGAGATAATTACGCAGGATTTCATGGAAAAATTTATCAATCTAATTTTGACCGAAGATCAAAAAGCCAAATTAAATTCCGATAGGGAAATTATTATTACTTATGATTTTGAAAATAATCTTCGTTTTAAAATAAATATTTTTTATCAAAAGAATTTTCTATCTGCCACTTTGCGTTATATTCCGACAGATATTCCCACAGTCGCTTCGCTGGGACTTAATCCTGTAATCAAAGATTTTATCAAATTCAAAAAAGGCTTGGTAATTGTGGCTGGGCCATTTGGTTCTGGACGCTCCACCACTGTGGCTGCCTTGCTTGATGCTATTAATCAAGAAAGAAAAGAATATATTATCACCATTGAAAATCCGATTGAATATGTTTTTACCAACAATCAAAGTGTAATTGAACAAAGGGAAATAGGCCGTGATACCAAATCATTTGCCGATGCCTTGGCTTATTTTCAGGAAGAAGACGGTGATATTTTGTTTGTGGAAGAATTAGAAGACCCTCAGATTATTCCTGCGGTTTTGGAAATAGCTCGTGGCAGTTCATTGGTTTTTACGGCTCTTACGGCCTCATCTGTTTCTAATGCTGTTAGTCGTATTTTGGATAGTTTTACTAGTTTTGACCAAGAAAGAGTGCGTGATCAATTATCCACAGCGCTTAAAGGGATTGTTTGTCAAAAAATCTTGCCAAAAATCGGTGGAGGAGTGATAGTTGTTAATGAAATTATGATAGCCAATGAAGCCATTGTTTCAATAATTGCCAATGGTAATGTGTCGCAAATAGACAATATTATCCAAACTTCACGTAGAGATGGTATGATTTCTTTTGACCAGGCTTTGGCTGAATTGGTGCATCAGCATAAGATTTCCAATGAAGACGCTATGGACAATGCCATCAACAAAAAAACTTTGGAAAAAATGATTTCTTCAAAAGAATAATTAATAAATATGTCAGTTTATTCTTATAAAGCTAAAAATAAAAGAGGCCAATTAATTGAAGGTATAGTTGATGCCTCTAGTGAAGATGCTGTTTCCAATATGCTTCATGAGAAGGAATTGGCTATTATTAATATTGGCAAAAGGGAACAGGCTAATGCCGAGGAATACAAATTTAATTTTTTGCGTCGGGTAAAAAACAAGGAATTAGTGGTTTTTTTTAGACAAATGGCTGTCATGATTAATGCTAATTTACCGATTGTCAAAATTTTGCGTATTTTGGTGCGTCAAACATCTGATAAAAATTTAAAAAGCATAATTGCTCATGTGGCCGATGAAGTTGATGGCGGTGCCAAATTATCAGAGGCCATGGGTGAATTTCATGACACTTTTTCTGATTTTTATGTAAATATGATCCGTTCTGGTGAGACATCAGGACGACTTAGTGAAGTCATGGATTATTTGGCCAGTCAGCAAGAGAGTGATTACGAACTTCAATCCAAAGTTCGTGGCGCCATGATTTATCCGATTTTTATTTTAGCTGGTTTGGCACTGGTAGGCGGAATTGTGATGGTTTTTGTCATTCCTCAAATCACCAGTGTGCTCAAAGAGTCTGGCGTGGTTTTGCCTTGGTCAACTCAGGCGCTTATCTGGACGGCTGAATTTTTGAAAAATTTTTGGTGGGCTATAATTTTATCGTTGGCTTTATTATCGGTTATAATTAATTTTTATGTGCATACACCTTCTGGTCGTTATGCGTTTGATGTGTTCAAGCTAAAAATTCCGATTTTTGGCAAGATTTTTAAAAATATTTATATTGTAAGACTTATGCGGAGTTTTTCTACTTTGCTTAAGGGTGGTGTGCCAGTAAGTCGGGCCCTAGAAGTGGTACGTGATGTTGTTGGTAGTCGGGTGTATGAAGATATTTTGACCAGAACAATTGCCAATGTGGACGAAGGCAATCCCATTGCCGAAAGTTTGTCTGATAGTAAACATATTCCAGTGCTGGTGTCGCAAATGATCAGTGTGGGTGAGGAAAGTGGCAAATTGGAAGAGGTAGTAGAAAAAATTACGGATTTTTATGATCGGGAGATTGATAATAGTGTACGAAATTTGTCAGTGCTTATTGAGCCCATAGTCATGATTTTCTTGGGTTTGGCGGTTGGTTTTTTTGTGGCGGCCGTGATTTTGCCCATGTGGCAATTATCAGCTGCTATGTAAGTTTTCCACTGTTGCGTTTTTGAATTTTTTGCTATAATTAAACCAAGTAAATAAAAAAGGTCGATAAATTTATTTGCCAAAATAGAAATATTTTGTCTACTCGAGTAAACAAAAAACAAAAAAAACAAAGCCAGGCCCCCGATCAGGACTTGGCAGACAAAATTTAAATTTTAATTAACAAATAATCTTCAATAATTATGAAAAAACAGCAAGGTTTTACCTTAATTGAACTTTTGATCGTTATTGCTATCATTGGTTTATTGTCTTCTTTGGCTGTGGTCTCTTTGTCCGGCGCCAGAAACAAAGCCTATGATGCTCAAATCAAAAGCGATCTCGCTCAAGTCAGAACCAGTTTGGAAATGTCAGCTTCTGATAATGGCGGTAGTTATGCTGCATGGACTATGCCAGCCAATATTAACGCCCCGGCTTGTTCTGGTACTAAATATGTGGCTAGTACTACTGCTATTGGATTTAGAGTTTATGGTCAGTTGTGTGCTAATACGGCTCAATATTTTTGTATTGATGGCAATGGCAATGTCACTACCACGTCAGCTGTTCCGACTGCTGGTGCAGAAACTTGTTTATAAATTTAAGTTGTTTCAAAATCCCCTCGGCCTTGGTTGAGGGGATTTTTGTTTATAAGTATTTTTGTGCTATAATATAGTCATAAAAATAATAATTTTTGTTTGTTTATGACCATGAGGACGCGTTTCAAAATCAGCGTTTATTTTCTATTGTTTGTCATGGCTAGCACCGGATTGGGTTTTTTGATGTGGTATAATAGTGTACAAATTCGTGATTATAAGCGCTTGTCTGACATGACTGATATTCAATCTCGTCTAAATATTTATTTTTTGCACTACAGCAGTTATCAGGTTGATGGCTGTTCCAGTGGTTTGATAGTCAGTGATTGCAAAGGCAGTGCTGACAGGCCTTCATTTTTAGGCGGAATTACTGATCAACTTGGTGGTAATTACGCTTATGTTTTTTCGGCTTTGAGTCAAAATGACTATAAAGTAAGTTTTGTTTTAGAAACCAAAGTTGGTGGTTTTGCGCCTGGCCGTTATTTTTTGACTCCCAGTGGAATTAGTGATAAATAAATGCTGTTTTATTTTTTTATTTTTATTTTCGGGCTGATTATTGGCAGTTTTTTGAATGTGGTGATTTTGAGATTAAATAACGGCGAGAAAATTTCCGGGTCTCGTTCGCATTGCCCGCATTGTCAAAAAGTTTTGAGTCCGCATGAATTGTGGCCGGTTATTAGTTTTATTTTACAAAAAGGCAAGTGTAAAAATTGTAAAGCAAAAATTTCCTGGCAATATCCGTTGGTTGAACTTTCTACTGCTTTATTGTTTATTTTGGTGTCATACGTGTATTGGGGCAATATTGGCATTGATTTTTTGAGTGATTCTTGGCAGTCATATTTGCCATGGCTGAGAAATTTATTTTTTGTGTGTGTGCTGGTAGTTATTTTTGTTTATGATTTGCGATGGCAATTAATTTTGGATAAAGTGACTTTGCCGGCCATGGCTATAGCTTTGATTGTTAATTTGTGGCTTGGTTATGGCTTTAAAAATTTATTGCTGGGTATGTTGGTGGCCGGAGGATTTTTTTTGGCACAATTTTTAATTTCTGGCGGTCGCTGGATTGGCGGGGGAGATATTCGCATGGGAGCACTCATAGGTCTGATGCTTGGTTGGCCAAACACATTAGTGGCCTTGTTTCTGTCGTATGTTATTGGCGCGTTTTTTGGCGTATGTCTGATGATTTTGGCTCACAAAGATGGCCAGACCAAAGTGGCTTTTGGATCGTTTCTGGCTGTTGGCACGATTATTGCTCTTTTGTGGGGCACACAAATTATGAACAAATTTTGGGCGATATAATTTTATGAAAAAAATAAAAAATAATTTTGGTTTTACTTTGGCGGAAATGATGGTGGTAATAGCTATTACCGGTATTTTATCCAGTATGGCGTTGATAAATTTTCGCACCAACGAAAAACAACGTCAGTTGCGAGATTCAGCACTGCTAGTCACCGACGGTTTTAAACGTTTGCAAAGTATGGCTTTGTCCGGTGATATGGTGGGTGGTGCTATGCCTATTAGTTATAATTTTTATCTTAACCCTGCTGATTGCAGTCAATACATTTTACGCGCCAAGCTTGATGAAGCAAATTATATTGCAATCGGTCAAACTGTAAAATTAATAAATTCCAATATTAAAGATTGTTCTAATATTGGAGAAGTAGAAATTTATCCTCCACGAGCCAATATGGAATTTTTAAATTTTCCATCGTATGATGAAATTTCTTTAGTTGTTGAATATAATGGTGATGGCTCATCTGCTCGTACGGTTAAGATAAACAAAGTTTCTGGTAGAGTTGATTTGGGCGCGCAAATGGCTAATCCTTAAAAAATATGAGATCCCTGGTCGAGCCAGGGATGACAAAAAACATGAAAAATATTTTAAAAGACAATTCAGGTCAAACATTAATAGAGCTACTCACGGCTATTGGTATTATTAGTATTGGTCTTTTTAGTGTTTGGAATTTATTTTTGTCCAATTTTTCTGGTGAGCAATCGGCTCGTGATCGTGTGGTTGGTTCAAATTTGGCGCGCGAAGGCATGGAAGTGGTCAGAAATATACGAGACACTAATTGGCTAAAAGTGGATGTTAATGATAGCGCTTGCGGTCTTGCCAGTGATGAATTGTGTCAGTGGGATGATGGTTTGACTGGTGGAAATACAGCTGTGATTGGTAATATTGTAGTTAAGAGTGATTTAAATTTGATTTATAAAAACGGCGAAGCTTTGATAGCTTCCATTGACGATCCTATGGCCAAGATTTATTTGAATGCTGATGGTTTTTTTAATAATGATGCTACCGGTTCAAGCACACCTTTTAGTAGAATAATAAAATTACAAAATATTTGTTGTCTTGATGCGACCGCTGATTTAAAATGTGATAATACTAATTTTGTCACTTCAACTGTTAGTGGCTGTCCAGTAGATTGGCTGAAAATCGGTATGGATGTGGAATGCATAGTCGCTTGGAATATTTCGGGACGAACAGAAAGTATCAAAGCTCAAGATCAACTTTTTAATTGGCGTTAATTTATGTTAAAAATATTTAAAAAAGCCTGCCTGACTGGTAGGCAGGTAAAAAAACAAAACGGCTTTACTTTGGCGGAGATGATGGTGACAATGAGTGTTTTTGCCATCACTTCCGTGATGTTATCCGGCATTTTTGTTAATATTAGCCATATACAAAAAAATACGGAAAATTTTCAACGTTTACAAAACGATGGCCGTTATATGATTGAAAAATTGGCGCGTGAAATTCGCGGACGTGAATTGCGTTATCCCGCTAATATGACGAATTATTTATTTTTTGAAAAAGATGAAAACGGACAAATAGTTTTGGTTTGTTTTGATTCTACTAATAAGCTTTTGAAATATTATGTCACTGGTCAGGATAATGAGGCCACAGTTGAAAATTGCAAAAGTTATGGTGCTGATCTTAATGCTGGTGATGTTGAAATTGATGATGTTAAATTTTTAGTTTATCCGCAAATCGCTGACAAGTGGGGTACAGCGCCGACAGTTAATGCCCAACCGCGTGTCACCGTGATGCTTAATTTAAAAAACAAAACAGACAACCCTGTTTTTCAAAGGCAATTATCCATTCAAACGACAATTTCAGGTAAGGTTTATAAGCGTTAAAAAGCCATGATTAAAAAAATAAAACAATTTAAAAAAAATCAGGACGGTGTGGTGCTTATAATCACCATGGTAATGATGGCAGTACTACTAGCTACGGCTATTAGTTTTGCTGTTTTTATTATTTCCGATATTAGGCAGGCGCGAAGTGTGGACAATGCTGTGGTCGCTTATTATGCAGCTGATGCCGGTTTGGAACGCAGTTTGTATTTGCTTAGAAAAAAAGAAGTCGGCATTGATGATCTTAAAAATTTATCAGGTTCAACTTTTTCAGCTGGCAGTACATGGACTTTGGCGTCTTCTACGAGTTATGAGCCGACTTTTTTTCGTCAGCGGTTGCAAAATGGCCAAAGCGTAAAATTATTTTTTTCTGATCGTGAGACCAGTAAAGCTAAAAGCTTGCAACTCAGCTGGTCGACTCCGAATCTTTCCAATGCCAGGTTACAAGTGTCTTTTACTCAGCTTACACCAAGTGAAAATAATGGTGTTTATGTTTATTATAATGATATAAATAATATTTTGCTTTCAGACACTTCTCATGATGGTCCGATTTGTTATAATTTTAAAAATAGTGACAGTCAAAATGTTCCTTGGCAAAAAAAGGTTGATTATTTAGTGGAAATTAAAGTTATTGGCAGTGGCAATGGAGATGAAGTTGATAATTTAATAGTCAAAGCCTATAACAAGGATTGCCACGCTTCAGATTATGAGGCTTCTTATAATTATTCGGCTATCAGTAATCTCACTCTGCGTTCAGTTGGTTCTTATGGCGGTAGCAGTCAGGCAATAGTCGCTCAAGTTATGCCACGCGATCCATTGGCTGGTTTGTTGGGTTTTGTGTTATTTTCTGAAAATGAAATTTTTAAAGGATACTAAATGGTGTCATCCTGGGCTTGACCTGGGATCCCAACTAAAAAACATGAGATTCCTGCTTACGCAGGAATGACAGATAAATGAATAAAACTGAATCTAAAATTAGAATTGAAAAGTTAAAAAAACAAATGCGTGAAATTGATCACGCTTATTATGTTTTGGATCGTCCAATTGTTTCTGATGCAGTGCGTGATTCTCTTAAAGATGAATTGGAAAAATTAGAAAATCAATATCCTGAATTTATTACTGCAGATTCACCCACCCAAAGAATTGGTGGTAAAGCTCTGGGCAAGTTTGCCAAATATCGGCACAAAATTCCCAAATGGTCTTTTGATGATATGTTTTCTTTTGATGAAGTTTTAGAATTTGATAAAAAGACCAAAAGATTTTTGGGGCTAGCCGAGAATGAAAATTTGGAATATTTTTGTGAATTAAAAATTGACGGACTGAACATGTCTTTTATTTATGAAGACGGTTCACTTGTTCGCGCGGTGACACGCGGTGATGGCGAAGTGGGGGAGACCGTCACACATACTGCGCGCACTATTGGCAGTGTGCCACTGTTGATTAAAAAGAATTTAGACATAGAAGTAGGCGGTGAAGTTTTTATGTCCAAAGCAACGCTGGAAAAAATAAATAAAGAACAGGCCAAAAAAGGTGAAGCGCCTTTTGCCAATCCTAGAAACGCGGCCGCCGGCACAGTGCGTCAGCTTGATCCGAAAATTGCAGCCGAGCGTGATTTGGATACTTTTATGTGGATGATTTATGAGCCGGAAAAATTCGGTCTAAAAACCCAAGAAGCAATCATGTTAGAAATGAAAAATTTGGGATTTAAAATTAATGAACATTACAAAAAGATTTCTAAAATTGAAGCAGTAAAAGAATATTTTGAACATTGGCATAAACAAAGAAATAAATTGCCTTACGAAATAGATGGCATTGTTATTAAAGTTAATGATTTGGATTTGCAAGCCAGGCTGGGTCGGACAGCCAAGCATGTGCGTTGGGCCACGGCTTATAAATTTCCGGCCGAGCAAGTGACGACCGTGGTAGAAAATATTGAAGTACAAGTCGGCCGTACGGGCGTGCTTACTCCTGTGGCGCATTTGCGTCCAGTGGCACTGGCTGGTTCAATTGTCAAACGCGCCACTCTTCACAATCAAGACGAAGTGGACAGACTTGATGTACGAATAGGTGATACGGTAGTACTACAAAAAGCCGGTGATATTATTCCAGATATTGTAAAAGTTTTGCCAAAAATGCGCACCGGCAAAGAAAAAAAATTTAAAATTCCAGAGCATTGTCCGATTTGCGGTTCAAAAGTCAAACAGCCTGTTGGCGAAGTAGCCTATTATTGTGACAACAAAAATTGTTATGCTCAGCAGATTGAACGCATTATTCATTTTGTGTCCAAGGGTGCTTTTGATATTGCCGGATTGGGGCCAAAAATTTTGGAGCAATTACAAAAAGCAGATTTAATAAAAAATCCAGCTGATTTATTTTTACTCACCGAGGAAGATTTAAAACCTTTGGAAAGATTTGCGGAAAAATCAGCGCAGAATTTAGTGGTCGCCATACAAAAAAGTAAAAAAATATTTTTGGCCAAATTTATTTATGGCTTGGGTATCAGGCATGTCGGAGAAGAAACCGCTTTACTTTTAGCAAAAAAAATATTTTTAAATAAAAGTGAAAATACAAATCCGAAAAAATTATTAGAAATAATTGAATCAATTAGTTTGGAAGAATTGCAAGAGATAAAAGAAATTGGTGACAAGGTGGCTGGCAGTATCAAAGAATGGTTTTCTGATTTGACCAATCAAAAATTAATTAATGAACTGGACAAGGTTGGTATTGAACTTATTTTGCCAGAAAAAAAAGTTGGTAATAATAAATTGCAAGGATTGACTTTCGTGTTGACCGGTGAACTTGAAAATTTTTCTAGAGATACAGCTAAAGCCAGGATCAGGGAAGCGGGTGGAGAAGTGTCTTCTAGTGTAAGTCGCAAAACAAGTTATGTGGTGACTGGAGTTAATGCCGGTTCCAAATATGACAAGGCCAAAGAATTGGGGGTAAAAATAATTAGTGAACAAGAATTTGAAAAGTTGCTGCAAAAATAAGTCAGCCTTGCCAAAAAATACATAAAATGCTAAAATTTTTTTATCAAAAATTACTTATAAGCATATGAAATTATCCATTCAAGAAGTAGAACATATTGCCAGTTTGGCTCGGTTGGAATTGACCGCGCAAGAAAAAGAGCAGTATAGTGGACAGCTATCAGCCATTTTGGATTATGTTGATAAAATGGCGACCGTGGACACTACTGGCGTAGAAGAAACTTCACAAGTGACCGGACTGATTAATATTGAGAGAGAAGATCAGATTATTGAATCGGGGATTGCCGATGAATTAGTATCGGTCGCGCCACAAAATGGCGATGGCTTTGTAAAAATTCCGAAAATTTTTGAAAATAAATAATATGGATTTAAATAAACTATCACTGCTTGAAGCATTCAAAGGACTACGCGAAAAAGAATTTTCCAGCGTAGAATTAACCAAAGATTGTTTAAAACAAATTAAAAAACTTGATAATAAAGTCAAAGCTTTTTTGACTGTTGATGAAGAAGGCGCAATGAGCCAAGCCAAGCTGGCTGATGTTAAAATAAAAAAAGGAGATGGAATTTCTCCGTTAGCAGGTATTCCTGTTTCGGTCAAAGATTTATTTTGTACGCGCGGACTTCGTACCACAGCTGCTTCTAAAATTTTGGAAAATTATATCCCGCCATTTGACGCCACTGCGATTGCCAAATTAAAAAATAATGATGCGGTTATTGTCGGCAAAACTAATTTGGATGAATTTGCCATGGGCGGTTCAACGGAAAATTCCGCGTATGGCCCTACTCACAATCCGTGGGATTTGGATCGAGTGCCAGGAGGCACATCCGGTGGTTCCACTGCTTCGGTTTCGGCTGATATGTGTATCTATTCTTTGGGTACGGATACGGGTGGTTCTATTCGCCAACCAGCCTCATTTTGTGGGGTCTCAGGGCTCAAAGTGAGCTATGGGCGCGTTTCACGCTATGGGGTGGTGGCAGACGCCTCTTCTCTTGATACCATAGGTCCTATCGCCAAAAACGTGGCAGATTTGGCCCTAATTTTGGGTTATATTGCCGGTCAGGATTCAAAAGATTCAACCACTCCACCTATAAAAGTGGCTGATTATAGCGCAGAAATAAACAAGGATTTAAAAGGTTTAAAAATTGGTTTACCTAAAGAATATTTTATAGAAGGAATGCATGCTGGCGTGCATGACGCAGTGATGATGGCTGTCAAAAAATTTGAAGAACTTGGTGCTGAAGTGATTGATATTTCTTTGCCCATGACTGATTCGGCGCTCGCCTCTTATTATATTATTCAACCGGCAGAAGTGTCTTCAAATTTGGCTCGTTATGATGGCATTAGATATGGTTTATCCAAACGCGAAAGCGATTTACAAAAAATATATTTGGATAGTCGCTCACAAGGGTTTGGCCGTGAAGCCAAACGTCGTATTATGATTGGCACCTATGCTTTGTCGGCAGGTTATTATGATGCGTATTACAAACAAGCCATGAAAATTCGCACCTTGGTAAAAAATGATTTTGATAAGGCTTTTGAAAAGGTTGATGTGATTATGACGCCAGTGGCACCAACTCCTGCATATAAAATTGGAGAAAAAATTACCGATCCATTGGCTATGTATTTGGAAGATGTGTTTACAGTGCCTGCCTCGCTGGCTGGTATTTGCGGGTTGTCTGTTCCGGTTGGATTTGCTGAGGGGTTGCCGGTTGGTTTGCAAATACTTGGTAAGAGATTTAATGAAGAAACAATTTTGCGGGCTGGACATCAATATCAATTGAATACAGATTGGCATAAATCAAAACCAATATTGGATTAAATTATTTATAATGACAAAAAAAATATCCAAGAAAAAATTAACAGTTGTTATTTTTGTCGCCCTGGTAATAATAGGATTGTTGTCTATTTTGCTCATTAAACAAAATTTGAAATTTCAAGAACAAACAAGATTAGCTATAGAGTCGTTTGATTTTTTATCAAATAAAAGCATTCAAGAAGTAAGTTATGTTGAAAGCAAATCTTCTTCTTCTTCTTCTTCTTCTAATTTAGATATAATTCCAACAGCAACGAGTTCGCAAATTATTTATGAAGATGAAGGTGATCCGTTAGCAGACGTTATTGGGGTTAATACTTTTTTAGAAAAAAAAGATTCAAAAGTTTGTTTTGAAGGTAATAAGCCAGTAGTTTTTCTTTTTTCCACCACTAATTGTCCGCATTGCCAGTGGATCAAGGCTTTGTTTGATTCAGTTGTAAAAAAATATTCTGGGCGTATTTCGGCTTATCATTGGCAATTGGAAACAGGGGATAACACTTTGACTAAAGTTGTTGAAAAAGAATTGCCATATGAACATATGGCGATTTACCAGCGTTTCAGTCCTGAGGGTTATGTGCCAGTTTTTGTCTTCGGTTGTAAGTATTATCGTATTGGCAATGGGTATGAAGGTAAGATTGATGGTTTAAAAAAAGAACAAAAAGAATTTGAGATTATTATTGATGCGCTATTGAAGAAATAAATAAATATGGAGAGGTCGCATAGAAATTAGCATAAGTCATGGAGAGGTCGCATAGTGGCCGAGTGCGCTCGCTTGGAAAGCGAGTATACCGCAAGGTATCGGGGGTTCGAATCCCCCTCTCTCCGCCAAAATTCGGAATTCAAATTTCCGCCAAAAATATGGTCGGCGCGAAGCGCCGTCTGTTCTGAATTCCCCCCAAAAAATCCTGAATCTGAAAGGGTTAGCCACGCTCCGCGTGGCTCAAAAAGTACGGTTCGAGCTTCAATAATAAAGTTCGA
>JBAXTU010000010.1:0-30170 GCA_037130015.1 bacterium
CATTAAAATTTATAATGCCGAGGAAGTAAGTATTAATAATAGTAATATTTACAATCCAACTCAGCCATTTAACTTCTTTGGTGATGATGTTTATAGCTACATCAGCTATGGAATTAATAGTTCTCTATCAAACATTATTGATGTCACTAATAATTATTGGGGCAGTGCTGATGGTCCGACTACTGTTTCCGATGCTTATTTAGGCCTTATCAAAGGAACAATTTTGTTTGAAGGAAATTTCAATTATCAACCTTATGCCACTTCGGCCATTGATTTGTTTCCCAAAAATAAAATCCTTAATCCGGTTATTCTAATTCCAGGTGTCTTGGGTAGTTGGCCCGATCTGTTGGGTCAATGGCAACTGGATCCGATTTTGAACACTTATGATAATTTATGGCAAGCGCTAAAAAATGCCGGCTATGAAGAAGGTAAAAATTTATTCTCCCTGCCCTACAATTGGCGCTTGTCCAATGTTATCACAGCTGGATTATTAAAAACTAAAATCCAAGAAATAAAAAATATTTGCAATTGCGATAAGGTTGATTTAGTTGCTCACTCCATGGGCGGAATAGTAGCTCGCACCTACATTGAAGGTGATGGCTATAATAATGATGTAGATAAACTGATATTTTTGGCCACACCGCATTTGGGATCAACCAAAACCTATTTGATGTGGGCAAGTGGAATTCCTGGAATAAGAAAGAGCGATTGGATATTTAGCAGAATTTTTAATGCAGAGGCAGAACGTAATGGTTTTGGTTCGGCCTCACAATATATCAGAAACAAGCCCATTGAATCGGTTAATCAAATTTTACCAATTTATAGTTATCTACGTGACAAGGGCAGTAATTCTTTGCGCCAATATCCTGACAATTATCCACGCAACTACTTTTTGGAACAGCTCAACCAAGCTGACAACTTGGCCAAACTAAATTCAGTACAAATTTATAATTTTTTGGCTAATACAACGGATGAAGAAACTATCACTAATTTACGAGTAGTGTCACATAATGACCCGTTCGGTGATTGGTCTTATGGCGAACCTGAAAATTTTGAATATTTATGGACTGACCAAGGAATAGAATACGGTCCAGGAGATACCACGGTACCCAAAGGCAGTAATTCTAACTTTAATAATTCACCGGATATTATTATTGACAGTGATCACACAAGCATTCCCACAGACGCACAAAAACAAGTGATCAAAATTTTGACTGGCACAGAGCCAACAACCGAGGTTAGAGAAAATTTCGTACACAACGCGATTATGGTGCAAATACATTCGCCAGCTGATTTTGTCATCACGGCGCCAGATGGCAAAAAACTAGGCTTTGGACAAAATCAAATTCCTAATGCTTTTTATACTAACATAGGTGAACAATTTGCAGTCATCAAAAACCCTCTTGAAGGCGAATATAAAGTTGACTTGACTGGCACGGGAAATGGTTCATATAAACTGGTTTTAAGCTACTTGGACGACCAAAACAATACTGACAATAGTTTTAATGGCCAAATCACTGTGGGCGAACAGCAATCATTCACAGCCAATTATAGCCAAGCATCGGGAACAAGTATTGAATTAAAACCAGTTGATCATACTCCACCAATTATTAATATTACCAACCCGATTGCTTCGTCTTCATATTTTCGCTCGGATATTTTGAATATTAATTATACGGCCATTGATGATTTTTCTGGCACAGCCACCATATCAATAACTCTTAATAATCAACCACTCGCCACTTCAACTCTTAACTTATCAGCTTATCCAGTCGGGAATTACAATTTAGTTATCACGGCCATTGATGTCTCAGGCAATACAGCCAGTTCCACTGTTAATTTTCAAATCATCACTGACTTGCCACATACAATCAGCGATGTAAAAAATCTAACAGCTAAAAATCAAGCGTTAATGGCTGAGCTGACTGTTTTTCAACTGGCTTTAAAAACAACTAATGCAACCATTGATTTGGCCATTAAAACTAAACAAAAACTTGAAGCCTCAAATTATAATGCTAAAATTAAAAGCCAGCTAATAATGATGGCACAAAAAACCATTAACAAACTGACAGTCAGCCGAACAGAATTGATTAATAAAACCTTTGACAGGCTTTCCAGACAACTGGAAAATTTATATAATCAAACCCAGCTGTCCGCCTCAGTCTATGCTATAATAAAATCAGACTTTGATTATTTAAAAATTAATTTATAATTTTATGTCAAAAAAATCAAAAAATATTTTAAAAGCCTTTTTGTTAGTATGGCTGATCATTATTTTGATCATTATTTTTACGCCATCATTTGGCCATTTATATGAAAAAATCATTGGTAAAAAAATACATAACAGTTTTATAGGCTCTGAACACCCAGAATATCTTGAGGGTTTTTTTATGGCTTACGTTTTTTTTATTTCTTTATCGCTCACTATTTTTGGAGGTAAAAATAAATATTATATTATTTTAGTTTTTGTTGGTCTAGATTTACTATTATTCTTCGGCTTTTGGGAAGGATTTATTATAGACGCTGGCACTGCCAGTATCGGCTGGCTACTTGGCGAAGGAATATTAAAAACTTATAAACTCCTTAAACCCAAAAAATAAAAACTACCTTCCGCTCCCTAATTTTCGGGAGCGGTTTTTTGTTTGAAAAAAAACCCAAAAAATGCCATACTAATGGCATGTTAGAAAATGAAGACCAAGAACTAATTCAAAAATATTTGTCCGGCGACAATGCGTCGCTGGGTTTTTTGATAAAAAAATACCTTGGCCCTATTTACGGCTTTGCCTATCGCTATACAAATAATGTCCAAGAAGCCGAGGATATTACTCAAGAAACATATCTACGTGTTTGGAAACACTTAAAAAAATTTGATAAAAATAAAAACTTCAAAACTTGGCTATTTACCATTGCCAAAAACGCTTCGCTGGATTTCTTAAAAAAGAAAAAAACTATTTCGTTTTCTGCTTTTGATCAAGAAGACGGCAGTAATACAATCTTAGACACAATAGCTGATGATCAGCCCTTGCCCGATGAAATTATTAGTTATATTCAAGACAAAGAAAAATTAAAATCGGCCATGGAAAAATTATCACCGACCTATCGCGCCATTTTGAATTTGTATTATGATAATGAATTTAATTTCCGGGAAATTTCTGAAATCACAAATGAACCACTAAATACAGTTAAAAGCCGGCATCGCCGAGCCATCGCCGAACTCAAAAAATATCTAACTTAAATAATTAAAAAAGACGCTTGCACCAAAAAGCGTCTTTCATTCGTATTATAAATATATGGAAAACCAAAGTCACAAACTTAATTCAGACATTCCCAACCCAAACCCAGAACTATTTGATCAGGTCATGGGCCGAATCAGCCAAATAAACTCCCGGGCCGTCAAAGCCAAGGTTTTTTTATTTTCCCTGCTTTCAATATGCTCCATAGCCGGTCTTATTCCCTTGACCAATTTGGCTCTGAACAATTTATCTAATTCTGAGTTTTATCAATTCTTTTCTTTACTCTTTTCCGACTCGGACGCCATTTTTCGCTACTGGCAATCATTCGCCTTGGCCATTATAGAAACTCTACCGATTTTAGAAATCGCCTTGGTACTGCTCATGATAATTATTTTTTTGGAATCAATTAAAATGCTATCACAAAACCTGCGTTTAATTCATAAAACAAAACTAATATAAAAATATGGACGAAAAAAAAGTTTTTAACTCAAAAATATTCAATGGTTTGATCTTGGGCGTTATGGCCATAATTATTATTTTATTGGTTTTTGCCGCTGGCATGTTCATCGGCTTTCGCAAAGCTGACTTTTCTTACCAATGGGGCGAAAACTATCATCGCAATTTTGCCGGACCGCGTGGCGGTTTCATGCAAAATTTTTCAGGCCGAGATTTCATTGATGCGCACGGCACTTTTGGCCAAGTGATTCAAAACAGTTCTTCAACACTGACAATCAAAAGTAACGACGGGGCAGAAAAAAATATTTTAATTAACGCCAGCACAGTCATTAGAAAATTCAGAGATGAAATAAAAATTTCTGACATAAACATCGGAGACAATTTGGTAATTATCGGCGATCCTGATCAGTCAGGACAAATCCAAGCCAACTTAATCCGCCTAATGCCACCGCCTCCGACAGATAATCTGCCACCCCTAAACCCTCAACCTCAACAATAACTTAAAAATAATCTATGATTAAAAAAATCAAAAAACATAAAGCGCTCTCAGCCATCGTCGTAATTGTTTTAATAATTATCGCATTTTTTATTTATAAAAACATGGCCAGCAGTGCCACTCAAACCACATATTACCTTGAAGCTGTAGCCAAAGATAGCATTGTTAGCACAGTCTCTGGAGCCGGCCAAGTTTCGGCTTCCAGCCAAGTGGATATCAAGCCCAGCGTCTCCGGCGATCTCACCAAAATATTTGTCACCAACAACCAAGAAGTTAAATCCGGCGATCTTTTGATTCAATTGGACAATACTGATGCTTTAAAATCAGTGCGTGATGCCCAAGCCAATTTGGCCAACGCTCAATTAAACTTGGCCAAACTTAAAAGAGGCGTCTTGCCAGAACAACTAGACAGCTATAAATTGCAACTAGGTAGTGCCAACACTAGTCTGACTAATGCACAAAATAATCTGCCCATCGTCACAGCCAAAGCCCAAACAGATTTACAAAATTTGTATGACAATTCAAAAAATATTATTTTTGATGCTTACAATAAATCTAATGACTCCATCAATCGCGGATTAGATGGTATTATGAGCAACAACGGCAATTCTAATGCGGAATTATCTTTTCTTTCTGCTGACTCTCAAGCATCTACTAATGCCTCTTCAGAGTATTTAAGCGCTCTCTCGGCTTTGAAAAATTTAAAAGACATTTATAATAATTATCCGACTGATCAATCAGGCATTGATACTGCCATGTTAAATTCAGCCAAAGAGCTAAACACTGTCGTTCAATTTTTTAACAGCTTGCGTGATGCTTTGAATTTATCAATTGTCACAGGCTCGCAAACCCAAGACACTCTTAATGGCTACAAAAGTAGTGTCTCTTCTATGCTTACCAGTGCCAATTCTTCCTTGACTGCTATCACCACTCAGCAAAAATCAATCGCCAGTCAAAAAATTACTAATAGCAACAATATTACAACCGCTCAAAATCAAATTACCAGCGCGCAAAACTCTCTAGCTCAAGCGCAAAATAATTATGATTTGCAAACAGCTCCGCCCGACTCCATTACTCTTCAATCACAACAAATTTCAGTCAGCCAAGCAGCTTCATCTTTGGCCAATGCCCAGAGCAAATTAGCTGACTATTCTATCAAAGCTCCTTTTGACGGTATTGTCACTAATCTTGTTTCCGCTTCTGGTTATTCAGCTTCAAACAATACTATTCTAGCCTCGGTCATTACCAAACAACAAATTGCCAATATCACTCTCAATGAAATTGATGCGGCCAAAGTCAAGGTCGGCCAAAAAGCTTCACTCAGTTTTAGTGCTATTACTGATTTGGAAATAACCGGCAAAGTCGTTCAAATGGATACTATCGGTACAACCGCTCAAGGTGTGGTCAGTTATGGCGCGAAAATCGCTCTGGACACTCAAGACGAACGTATCAAGCCGGGCATGAGTGTTTCTGTTTCTATTATTACCGATTCAAGAATAAACGTTTTAGTGGTTCCAAGCTCCGCCGTCAAAACTTCTAACGGCGCCAGCTATGTACAAATGTTGGACAATCCAGTCTCAGCTGATCAAGCCACTCAAGGCGTGGTTTATGCCGGCACGCCAAAACGCCAAACAGTAGTCATAGGACTTTCTGATGATACTTACACTGAAATTATTTCTGGTCTAAATGAAGGTGATCAAATTATTACCAAGACAACCACTGCCACCAAAACCACAACCTCGGCCACCGCACCCAGTATCTTACAAAGTGTTGGTGGCAATAGAGCGGGTGGAGCAACCGGTGGCGCTGTTCGCGCTACAACCGGCGGTGGTGCAACTAGAGGAAATTAACAATCACCATGATTGAAATAAAAAATATAACTAAAATTTACAAGACCGGCACCATTGAACTAGCCGCTCTAAACGGCGTGAGCTTCACCATTAAAGATGGCGAGTTTGTGGCTATCATGGGTCCATCAGGTTCTGGCAAATCAACTTTGATGCACATTTTGGGTGCCCTAGACACGCCAACAAGTGGTACTTATTTTCTTGATGGTAAAGATGTGTCCACTCTTGATGAAGACGAACTCGCCAACATCAGAAAAAATAAAATCGGTTTTGTTTTTCAAGCTTTTAATCTTTTAAAACGAGCGACTGTGTTGCGTAATGTCATGTTGCCACTGGTTTATGCTGGCGTTGATCACGAAGAAAGATTGCGTCGCGCCGAAGAGGCACTTCTCTCTGCCGGGCTGGATAAAGAACATTTTTTTCATTTATCAAATCAACTGTCTGGCGGACAAATCCAACGTGTGGCCATTGCTCGCGCGCTCGTCAATAATCCAACTCTTATTTTGGCTGACGAACCAACCGGAAATTTAGATACCAAAACTGGCGATATTGTTCTTGGTACTTTTCAAAGATTAAATAAAGAACAAGGCAAAACAATTATTCTCATCACTCATGAACATGATGTGGCTCTGCACGCAGATAGAATTATTCATATTCGCGACGGCGAAATCGTGAGCGATTCATCAACTCATACTAAAAAACATATCAAATAATTTTATGCGACTATCAGATATTTTTGAAGAAATTTATTCGGCTCTGTCTGGAAATAAAGCCAGATCATTTTTGACCATTCTTGGTATTGTTATTGGCATCAGTTCTGTCATTGCCATGTTAGCCATTGGTCAAGGCGCGCAAAGTTCTATCACGAGTAGCATTCAATCAATTGGTTCAAATTTAATCATGGTCATGCCTGGAGCGCAAAGAGGCCCTGGGGCTTTTGTCAGTGCTGGTCGTGGTTCTGCCAGAACACTAAAACTTTCCGATGCTACTGCTATTGCCACCCAAATTCCTGATGTCAAAGCAGTGGCCGCTGATGTTAGTGGTCGTTATCAAGTGACTGCCGCCGGTCAAAACACCAATACCTCAGTGATTGGCACAGTGCCTTCATACACTGATGTTCGCAATGTGCAAATAGAAAGCGGAACATTTATCACTGATCAAAATATTACTAATTTATCAAAGGTGGCTGTCATTGGTCCAACCACCAGAGATGATTTGTTTGGTGTTGGATCTGATCCTGTTGGTCAAACCATTCGTATCAAACAATTAGATTTCAAAATTGTTGGTGTAACTAAAGCCAAAGGTGGCAGTGGTTTCAATAATCAAGATGATGTCATTTATGTACCTATTACCACGGCTCAACAATTCTTGGCTGGCAATCAATATGTTTCTACTATTAGTGTTTCAGCCGCCAGCGCTGATGCCTCAACTAATGTCCAAACAGAAATTACAGCTTTGCTTTTAGAACTCCACAAAATCAGCGACCCCTTGGCTGCCGACTTTAATATTATGAATCAAGCTGACATTGCGGCTACTGCTTCCAGTGTTGCCCAAATATTCACTATTCTCTTGGGCTCGGTCGCTGGTATTTCGCTCGTGGTCGGTGGTATTGGCATTATGAATATGATGCTCACCACTGTCACAGAAAGAACCAAAGAAATTGGATTACGCAAAGCCATTGGCGCCCAGCGTCGTGATATTAGTTTGCAATTTTTGTTAGAAGCCATCACCCTCACTTTTATTGGTGGCATTATTGGAGTGGCTCTGGGGTGGGGTGTATCTTTTGGTATCACTTATTTCGGATTACTACAAACACAAGTCAGTTGGTTTTCAATTATTTTGGCTTTCAGCGTTTCGGCAATTATCGGCATTGTCTTTGGCTATTACCCGGCTCAACGCGCGGCTCGCCTTAATCCGATCGAAGCTTTGCGTTTTGAATAAAATTTCAATTTAAAAATAATTAATAAATAAAAATAAAAATAAAAATTATGAAGAACACAATTCTTGTAGCCATTATTGTGGCAGTCGTTTTTGGAGCCGGCGGTTTTTACGGCGGTATGCAATTTAGCAAAGGTAAAAACAGCACACCAAATTTTGCCGGCGGTAATTTCCGTGGCGGAGCAAATGCTGGTGCTGGCATGGCTGGCGGAGCACAAAGACGTGGCCAAGCTGGCGGTGGTTTTGTCAACGGACAAATTCTTTCTGCAGATGCTAATAGTTTGACAATTCAATTACGCCAAGGTAACAATGCGACGGGCACCACCGCTAATGCCGGATCAAAAATAGTTTTATTTTCTGATGCGACTGAAGTCGGAAAATTTGTCAGTGGCACGCCAGCTGATTTGGTAGCCGGTGCTAATGTCATGGTGACTGGAAAAACCAACACAGATGGCAGTATCTCAGCTCAATCAATCCAAATCCGTCCGATTGGCGCGCCTAATGGCGGTCCTGGCGAAGCACCAATTCCTCCAGTCAAATAATAATTTAATCAAAAACAAAACTCCTCCCAATTGCTCGGGAGGAGTTTTTATTTACGCCACTCTAATATTAGAATCTGCGTTTTGGCCTATCTTGCTGTCTTTGCCTATGGCAATCGCGGCAATAAATAGGTCTAGTACCATCTGGTTCAAACGGCAATTCGGTGATTTCGGCACCGCAACCTGAACAGGTCCAATGACCCTGATACATTTTTCTTTGGCCAAAATCGTTTTGGCTTTGATTGTTGTACATCTAAAGTTGACCTTTCGTATTTTGTGGACTCAACTTTTTGTACCTTTGGCCAAAAAGCCAACTCTCCAATATTTAAGTCAAACAAAATAGCTAAATAATTAGTACTTTTATGATAGCAAATTATTGGAAGTTTGTCAAGACCCAGCCAAAACCATATTACACGATTCTCTTCCAAAAATCCCAATTTGTGCTATACTAAAAGCACAAAAAATATGGCTCAAATCACTAATGACATGGAATGGCTATTGGATATATTCAGCCATCCCAAAAGAAAACCCACTCCGCCGGATGTGGAAAAAATCAAGCTAAATCAATTGATTTCCAAGCTGGGTTTTTTTTATGAAAAATTTAGAAACGCCATTGACTATAATGAAGAGCATTTGCTTCGCCGTGTGGCCATTGAAAGAATTTTGCGCCGTCATATTTTATTTTTGCAAGAAAGGCGCGCTCCAAAAATCGCCAAGACCTTGGTGTACGAATTTATCCGCGCCAAATATTTGCCCAACAATGAATTGCCGGAAAGCATCATTGATGAACTGTCTGTCACTTTGGAAAAATACTTAAACATCATCAATTATATTTTTGGCAGTCAATTGCCCGAGGCCAGAAAACTGGCCAAGTGGACCATTGACATGGCTTCTTGCGAAATCAATGAACAACTCAATCCCATAGACAGGGAAATGGCTATTGCCAACATGATGTATTCTCATTTGGTTGATAATCTCACTTTTATAAAAACTGACATTGATGAAAAAGAAAAAAATCTGCAAATCTATTTGGCAGTTTTAAAAAATCTACTCAAGGCGGATTTGCCAGCTTTGCGCTATGCCCTACTCAAACTGCATCTACCAAATTGGAAACAACTAGACCAATCGGAAATTAGAAGTTTTTGCCATAATATTTCTATCATAAAAAATAAAATTGATAAGCATTTAGCTCATCCTTTGAATTTTCAATTATCCAGAACCATACGTCCTCAATCTGTTTTTTTTGCCACCCTCAAAGAAGTAATTGAAAAAAATAATGACAACGCCAAAGAAGTTTTGTCTGATCCAGATATTTTGGAAGAAAAAATAGAAGACATTGCCTTGCTTAATTATCAACGCATCAGAGGCAAATTGATTGGCACTATATTTAGAGTAATTATTTATATCTTACTGACCAAAACCACTTTAGCTTTCATTCTTGAACTTCCTTATGATCTTGTTTTGGCTGGAAAAATCAATTGGTATGTTCTAGCCATAAATGTTATTTTCCATCCGCTGTTAATGCTTTTGGTAGCCTTGACCATCAGGGTACCTGGCATCAAAAATACTCAGATCATTGTGGGAGAAATCAAAAAAATAGTTTATGGTGAACCGCGAAAAATCGTGTTCAAGCCGAAAAACTCTTTACGTCCAGGTTCATTTGCTTATTTTATTTTTAATTTTGTTTATCTAGTGATGTTTGCTATTTCTTTTGGCATTGTTTTTGGCTTTTTAAAATTATTACACTTCAATATTTTGAGCGGTATATTATTTATTTTCTTTTTATCTATTGTCAGCTTCTTCGGCTTTCGTCTGCGCAATATTGCTTTGCAATTGTCGGTCATTCCACGCAAAGATAATTTTACCAATTTCATCGTGGACTTTTTATCCCTGCCAGTCATCAGAGTTGGACGATTTTTTAGCAATAATTTTTCTCGCATTAATATATTCTTATACATCTTTGACTTTATCATTGAAACACCTTTTAAAATGCTCATAGAATTTTTGGAAAATGCGGTTTCTTTTATTAATGACAAGCGTGAAGAAATAATTGAATAAACTATTTTTTTAAAAATTAAAAAATAAATTTATGTCTAGCCCAATCAAGCCGACATTCAAAAGCGAAATCGTGCCACTGGCCATGATTTTAATTTCCATTCCATTAAGCTTTTATTTTTATGCCAATTTTCCTGAACGCGTCGCCAGCCATTGGGATTTTCAGGGCCAAGTAAATGGCTATGGTTCGCGTGGCTTTATGGCTTTCTTTTTTCCCGCGCTTATCGCCGGCATGTATTTGCTCTTTTTAATACTGCCCTATTTTGATCCTAAGCGTGAACGCTACGGGGAATTTAAAAAATTCTATCATATTTTCAAAGCACTTATAATTACTGTCATGTTTGCCATTTATTCGGCCACTGGTTTATTTAACCTAGGCTATCCCTTAAACATCGGCATAATAGTATCTTTATTAATTGGTCTAATGATGATAGTTATGGGCAAATATATGGGCGAGATAAAAAGCAACTGGTTTGTGGGCATCCGCACACCTTGGACCATGTCTTCAGAAACAGTCTGGAACAAAACCCATCACGTGGGTGGCTACTTGTTTATGTTTTTAGGCTTGTGCATCATAGTTGCTCCATGGTTACCAATTATACTAGCCACGATTATTTTTATTATTGGAATTTTGTCAGCCACAGTCGGAACTTTTTGTTATTCTTATTGGCTTTATCGCCAAGAACAAGCTAAAAAATAAAAATGTGTTTTTTTTCAAAACCTCAAATTACGATCAAAGCAACAAAATAACCTCGGTTAAATTTTCTGTTTCAGCCGAGGCGATTTTATTAACTCAAAAAATATTAGCTAGCAGTGAGGCAACTCATCGGCAAATTTTTGGAGAAAAACTGCTTGATGAATTGAGCGATAGTGCCAAAATAGATGTAATAGAACTAAAAATAATTGATGACAACCAATATCACAAAAAAGCCAATGGCCGTGTGGTCATGAAACGCTATGGTTCCTACCGACCAGCCAGCAAACTAATTTCTATTTCCAATCGCACGGCCGTGCGAGGGCAAACCCTGGCCGCCAAATCTTTTTTGGACACTTTACTTCATGAATGGTTGCATCATTATGACACTTACAAATTAAAACTTCGTTCCATTCATAGCAAAGGTTTTTATCTACGACTTAATGACTTGAAAGAAAAATTAAAAGTATAAAAAATATCCGTTCTATTAGAAACGGATATTTATTTTTTATAATCTATTTGATAAACACTCTGGCAAATATTTTTTTACCGCGTTGTAATAACAATCCCTCAGTTGGAATTTCCAATTCCACTTTTTCGTGAGCAATTATTTTGTCATCAACTCTGATGGCTTTTTCTTTTATTAATCTTCTGACTTCGCTATTACTACTGGCTAGGCCAGATGCCACGAACAAATCCAAGACACCAATCTTGTTGCCTTGAATTTTTATTTTTATTTTTTTAATTTCCACTGGCTTTTGCTTTTCCTGAAATACGCGCACAAAATTATCTTGACCCTTTTTGGCGGCAGCCTCACCCAAATAAATTTTTACCACTTCATAGGCTAGTTTCATTTTTATATTACGAGGATTAACACCGCTCTTAATTTGCTCACCCATTTCTTTTACTTCTAGCATTGGAATATCAGTCAAAATTTCAAAAGCCGACACAATCATCCCGTCAGTCCAACTCATCACCTTACCATAAACATCTTCAGGAGAATCCTCTAAGGTAATCATATTGCCAGTAGTCTTTCCCATTTTATTACCGGTCGGATCAGCTAAAAGTGCTGTTGTCAAAACCATTTTTTCTTTCTTCTTCATCGCCCTTACAAGTGTTCTACCAGCCAACATATTGAAAGTCTGATCATTGCCGCCAATTTCTAAATCAACATCCATGACCACACTATCATAAGCCTGCATCAAAGGGTAAAAAAACTCATGGAGATAAATCGGCCTCTCAATTTTTATTCTTTCCTGAAACATATCACGCTCCAGTATTTGCTGAACGGTAAAAGTTTTGGCTATCCCGATTAAATCTTCAAAATTCAATCTAGAGAGCCATTCAGCATTGAATTTAAATTCAATTTTATCAACGTCAATTATATTTTTAATCTGCTTTTTCCAATTCTTCAAATTATCCATGATCTGCTCATGAGTTAATGGCTGTCTCACGCTCAATTTATCTGGATCACCTATTTGAGCTGTAAAATCACCGAATAAAAAAATCACTTCATGACCTAATTCAGAAAACTTGGCTAGCTTTCTAATTTGAATACCACTACCAATATGAAGAGTCGAGGCCGTCGGATCAAACCCGCAATACAAACGAATTTTTTTGCCGGACATCAAAATTTCTTTCAAGGACTTTTTATCAGGATAAATATTTTCTACACCGCGAGTCAAAATTTCTTCAATAATTTTTTCATCGGTGATGATTTTGGACATAAAATATTTTAAATTTAATAAAAAAAATTTATTTTAAATCAACTACTTGCTGTTTTAATTTTATCATTTTTTCATGAGCTTTGGCCAGTTTTTCTTTTTCCAAGTCCACTACTTTGGGCGGAGCATTTTGTACAAATTCAGTGTTGGCCAATTTTTTGGAGAGCATTTCAATATATTGTTCTGTTTCGCTGACTTCTTTTTCTAATCTAATTTTTTCAGCCGAAACATCAACAAGACCAGTGAGCAACAAAAATATTTGCACTTCACCAGCGATAGCTGAAATGCTATTTTCTGGCTTTTGATTATTTTCAATAATTTGTAAATCTTCAACTCTGGCTAATTTTTTAATAATAGCCACTTGCTCATTTATTAAAGCTTCTTTACTTTTTGTCATCATAACTACTTTAACCAACTTAACTGGTTCAATTTTATTTTCTGCTCGCAGATTGCGAATGGTGGAAATAATTTCTTTAATCAATTCAAAGTCAACCACCATTTCATTTTCTTTTTTATTAGCATTGGTATCGTGATCAGAGATTGATTCCGGATAATTTTCAATCATTAATAATTTTCCACTGTCAAAATTTTTCCAAATTTCTTCGGTGACGAATGGAATAAATGGATGCCACAATTTTAATAAATTTTGCAAAACATACAATAAAATTTCATCCTTACCACCCTCAATCTTAGCAATTTCTAAATACCAATCAGCAAAATCGTTCCAAGTGAATTCATATAATTTTTCCGAAGTATAAGAAAATTCTGCCTTGTCCATGGCCTGATTAGTTAAGGCCGTCACTGAACGCAAATTATTTAAAATCCATTTATCAGCCAAAGTTTTTGCCTCGGGCTCAACATCAATGATTTTTATATCTTCAATTGATTGCAAAATAAAACGGGAAATGTTCCACACTTTATTGATAAAATTTCTAGCTCCTTCAACTTTCTCTTCATAGAATCTCATGTCATTGCCAGCCGTAGTGCCCTTGAGCAGGCTCAATCTCAAAGCATCAGTGCCATATTTATTAATAATTTCAATCGGATCAAGACCATTACCCAGTGATTTAGAAAATTTCTGACCATCTTTGGCGCGCAACATGCCATGAATATAAACTTGCCTGAAGGGAATATCATTCCTTACATAAGTGGTCATAAGTATCATCCTAGCCATCCAAAAAAATAAAATTTCATACCCCATCTGCATCCAAGTGGTCGGATGATATTTTTTTAAATCCGCCGTTTCTTCTGGCCAGCCCAATGTAGAAAAAGTCCAAGCGCCGGAAGAAAACCAAGTATCTAATGTATCTTCATCTTGGCGCAAATTCTGTGAATTACACTTTTCACATTTTTCCTGTTTAGTATCGCCATAAGAAATGGAACCGCAATCATCACAATACCAAACTGGAATACGATGACCCCACCAAACCTGTCGCGAAATGCACCAGTCGCGTAAATTATCAATCCAATGTAAATAAATGGTTTTAAATCTATCGGGCGTAATTTCAATTATTTTTTCCGGATTAGCTTGATGACCTACAGTAACAGCTTCACGCATCAAATCTTTCAAGCTTTTTTCTCGTCCGGGAATTTTTTTATTGACATCAATAAACCATTGTTCCATGGGCAAGGCTTCCACCACATCGCCAAAACGATCAGAAGTGCCAACATTGTGAGTAATTTCCTCTTCACTGATATATAAACTATTTGCCTTCAACCAGGCTACAAATTTTTCACGAGCTTCCAAAACCGTCAAACCTTGATAATCTTGACCTGCATCTTCGGTCATGCGACCATCTTTACCAATCACCGGAATAATACCAATGTCCTTGTTTTTTTGATACATCTCAAAATCAATAGCGCTATGCGCAGGCGTGACACCTACCGCGCCAGTGCCATAATTAATGTCCACTCCAGCATCGGCAATTACGGTAATGATCAGTGGCTTTTGCGCGCCGACATCAACCGTAAATTTTTGGCCGATATACCCTTTATATCTTTCATCATCTGGATTGACAGCCACAGCCGTATCACCAAGTTTGGTTTCCGGACGAGTCGTGGCGATAGCAATCGGAAAATCATGACTATATTTAAAAGTATAAACTGTGGTTTTTTGATCAATATATTCCAACTCATCATCCGAACAAGTACTTTGCCCTTTTACCGACCAATTAATAACGCGATAACCACGATAAATCAACTCATCATTAAACATGCGACGAAAAATTTCATTAACGGCTTTTGATCTGGCATCATCAAAAGTATAGGCCAAGCGCGACCAATCACAACTCGTGCCCATTTTTTTGATCTGACTGATGATAATACTCTTATGATTATCTGCGAAGTCTCTAATCTTTTCTAATAGTCCTTCACGACCCAATTCCTGGCGCGGATTAACCAAGCCCTGCTTTTTTAATTCACTTTCCACCCTGGCTTGAGTGGCCACAGCCGCATGATCTGTACCCGGTACTAGCAAAGCTTTTTTGCCTTTCATACGCTGGTAGCGAATTTCTGTATCCATAAGAGAATTTTCAAAAGCATGGCCCAAATGCAAAATACCAGTCACATTAGGCGGTGGCATGGCAATAGTAAAAGATTCCGATCTTTCACCCGGCAAATTGTCAGGATTGAAAAAACCAGACTCTTCCCATTGTTTATAAATTGCATCTTCCAAACCTTTGGCCTCGTAAGCCTTGGGCAAATCTGTTTTTGGCATATTGACTAATATCAAGAATATTTAATAAGATGTTATTACTTTACTAAATTTCCACAGATTTTTCAAGCAGAAGAACAACTGTTGACAAAGAGGCTGGTTTTCTGTAAGATGGAGTATTGCGTGCAGATTATTGAATAAATACCATAATGGCTTTAACAGCAATTCAGCAAACACTGGAACTAATCAAAAATAATAAATCAATCCTTATCGTCTTCAAGGCGGACTGGACCGGCGATGCCTTGTCCGGTGCTTTATCATTGGCCGAAGCGCTCAAAAAAATGGATAAAAAAACCACCATTGTCTGCGACAGTTTCAAACCTAATGCGTCAATGTCTTTTTTGCCGACTTTCCAAATTCAACCAACACTTGTCAAATTGCAAAATTTTATTATCTCCATAGACACAGTTCAGACCAAAGTCGGTGAATTCCATTATGACCAAGAAAATAATAAACTAAATATTCATCTAACTCCGGCCGAGGGTCAATTCAAGCCAGCTGACGTCGGCACTTCTTTTTCTGATTATCAATATGACCTCATCATCACGGTCAATACGCCAGACTTGGAGTCACTAGGAAAAATATACCAAGAACATACTGATTTTTTTTATAAAACTCCAAAAATAAACTTGGACCATTCATACAAAAATGAACACTTTGGCAATATTAATTTGGTTAACTTGACGAGTGCCTCCACTTGCGAAATTGTTTTTGATCTTATAAAAAATATTGATGAAAAATTAATTGACGAAAATATTGCCACTTATCTTTTGGCCGGCATAATCATGGCTACCAAAAATTTCAAAGTCGGCAGTGTCACGCCTAGCACACTTAATTTAGCTGGATTGCTTGTGGCCAAAGGAGCCAAAAGAGAACAAATAATAAAAAACCTGTATCAAAGCCGTTATCTCTCAACCCTTAAATTGTGGGGGCGGGTTTTGTCCAGATTAAATAATGACCTAGACGATCGTTTGGTTTGGTCGGTTTTGTCAGCCAATGACTTTTTAGAAACATCCACCAATCCCGACGAACTCTCAGATGTAGTTGATGAACTTATTGTGTCCATGCCCAAAACCCAAAGCGTGGTTTTACTGTATGAAGCTCAAAACAAAATTCATGTTCAGGTATATTCAGCTAATAATGCCAGCGCTTCGGACTTGTGCCAAAAATTCAGTCCTGTGGGGAATAAAGACTTAGCCAAATTTTCTTTGGAGAATACTACCCTAGCCGAAGCTGAACGTGAAGTAATTGAAGAAGTCAAAAATAGGCTAACACTTAAAAATAAATAAACTTGCACATTGGTAATCTCTATAGTACAATAGAGATATGGATAATGAAAAAATAAAAAATCTGGTTATAAAGTTGAGAGGGAAAGGCAAAACTTATGCGGAAATATTAAATGTTTTAAATGCCAAAATTCCCAAAAGCACTCTCGCCTATTGGTGCAAAGACGTTCAATTGCCTGATTTTTATTCAGATAAAGTTAAAACGCTAAACTTAAGCAATATTAATAAAGTAAGAAAACTGGCTCTTATTGCTAATAAAAATAAACAACAAGAAAAAATAAACAATATTTCCAAGACCAACGAACATTTGCCTGCCATGTTAAAAAATAAAGACATTGCAAAAATAGTGCTGGCAACTTTGTATTTATGCGAGGGAACAAAAAATCAAAAAAGAGGTAGTCTGACCATCGGCAATTCTGATCCATTAATAATTAATTTGTTCTTGCAATTATTACGATTTTGTTATAGGATAGATGAGGGTCGGTTTCGCTGTACTCTTCAATGCCGAGCCGATCAAGATATTAAAAAATTGGAAAGTTTTTGGTCAAAAGTCACAAAAATTCCCCTTGACCAATTTTATCAGGCCAGAGTTGATGCCCGAACCATTAATAAAATATCAAAAAATAAAGATTACAAGGGTGTTTGTAGAATAGACTATTTTTCCGCTGATATTTTTTGGCAACTGACAAAAATCGGGGAATTAATTTGTTTAAACAGATAGCCATGGGCCGTTAGCTCACTTGGTAGAGCGTTCGCATGGCATGCGAAAGGTAATCGGTTCGATCCCGATACGGTCCACCAAACAGTTTAGGTCCATTAGTTTAAGGGCCAGTAGCTCAGTTGGTTAGAGCACCGCCCTTATAAGGCGGGGGTCGATGGTTCAAGTCCATCCTGGCCTACATGTTAAGACTTAGGACGGCTAGCTCAGTTGGTTAGAGCGTCTCATTGACGTTGAGAAGGTCAGAGGTTCGACTCCTCTGCCGTCCACCAGTTCGGAAATGTCAAATTTTGTTGGTCATTTTGGCCGCCTTCGGCGACCAAATCATACGGAATTTTAAAGTTAAAAATCAATTGGCGGTTTTGTAAAATGCGGTTCGACCCGATATTTTTTAGAAATGCAGCCAGTTCCTTTTTCTCCGTGCTCTGTGTTAAGATATTGGCTTGGTTAAGCGATAAAATAAACTCACGAGCCGGTTCGACCCAAGAAACGCCGTTTTGTTCAAAATCTTGTATTCTCTCATTAAGTTCTAACTTTCGAGTTAGGATTTTTTGTTTTCTGGCGGTATATTCCTCGGTCGTGATTGTCTCGCTTAAATACACATCAAGCAGTTTTTCCAATCGCTTGTTAATATCTCCTAACTCGCTTTTAAGATTTTGAACAGTAATGATGGCCTCCGCTTTGGCTTGTTTTTCCTCCTTATCCAGTTCAAAAAATATTTTCTCGGTTTCTTGGGTCGTGATAGAAACTTTTTGAAGATAATTTTTGATTTGATTTTCTAGTTCTTCTTCGCGTAAAAAATGTTTTTCTGCGCAAAATAGCTTTTTCTTGGTACAGCGATAATAATTATGGCCTTTTTGTGTTTCGGCAGTTATCCCGCAACCACACGAGCAATTCAGTAGTCCGACAAAAGGAAAATCATGCTTTTTAATCCTGCCTCGTTTTTTGCCTCTCTGACGCATGACATTTTTTACTTCTTCAAAAAGTTTCTTGGAAATTAACGGCTCGTGAGTGCCCTCAAATACTTCCCCGCCGTATTTCATAAGCCCGACATAGAAAATGTTTTGCAAAAGCGTGAAGAAATAGCTTGTCCTGATTCGCTTGCCATGAAAGCCCATTAAACTGTTTTCTTCGCAGAATCTTTCTAAATCACCAAAAGAATAATCTCCAGTGGCGTAGAGCTCAAATATTTGCTTCACAAGTAGCCCCTTAATAGGGTCAACATCAATTCCTCTCGTTTTGGGATTATTCAAGTAGCCAATCGGGGCAAGCGAAAGCCAGACGCCATTTCTTAACTTTTGCCTCATCCCTCGCTTAACATTTTCTCGCAAGTTATCGATGTAATATTTGCTTTGGCCAAAGGCGATACTAAGCATAAATAATCCTTGCGGAGTGGGCTCAAACCAAAAGGTGGGGAATTTGAGGGCGGTTATCGCTCTCTTGTCGATCATATGGATTATCTTGCCACCGTCGACGCTATTTCTGGCCAATCTGTCGGGGTGCCACGAGATTATGCCATTAGCTTCGCCTTTTTCGATTCTGGCTAGCATTTCGCCAAATATTATTCGGCCTGGCTCTTTGGCAGTCTTGGCTTCCTGAAAGGAAGCGACAATTTCCAGTTTTTCTTTGGCGGCAAATTCTTTTAATTCAACTAATTGGGCTTCAATACTAAGTATCTGACGGTCTTCTTCCTCTGTGCTCTTGCGAGCGTAAATAAAATATTTCATGATTAGATTAATTAATGATTAATAATTTAGAATTTAAAAATTTTCTTTTACCCGAATTCGAATTCAGACAAAACCGCCAATTAATTTTTGACTTTAAAATTCCGTATGATTTGGTCGCCGAAGGCGGCCAAAATGACCAACAAAATTTGACATTTCCGAACTGGTGGAGGATAATGGACATAGCTCGAACGCATTTTCGGGCCGTCGCCGACGGCTCTAATATTCCCCCCAAAATTAAGCCCGAATTCTGAACTTTCAAGACTGCCAAAGAGCCAGAAAAAATATCGGGTCGAACCGCATTTTGGTAAAAGAAAATTTTTAAATTCATATATAAAGTCAAAATTATTAATCATTAATTAAACAAATTTATGCCTAAGTCACCAGAGCAAAATTATACGCCTGAATAAGAAAATGAACTTAAAAAATCACGAACACTTTCTGATGCAGAGTTAATAAAAAATGGTGCCGAATATCAAGGTGAAAGTTTAATAGCAACAGAAGATCAGATTGAAACCGCAAAAAAGGGAATGGATGCAGAACTCCATGACGACAAAATTAATATCTTAAGTGAAAATGAGATAGTTAGATCTGTATTAGATTTTTTAAATTCCAATATTGGTAGTCACAGGTTATTAGAAATTCTTACGGTTCGGGATGATTTAAAAAATAACATCAGTCTTTTTGAGACACTTTTCAGAAAAGCAAATAGGGAACAAAGTAAAAAAATCTTAGAAGACATTATTGAAGCAAACGGACTTGAAAAGGCACTGTCCTATTCCCATTATGATAATTTTGGTTCTGTTGCTATATCCGATCAACAAAAAAGTTTTATTGCCGAACTTTTCTCAATTCCAAGGGTTGTTAGTCTTATGAAAGGACGGGCCAATGAGTCTATGGGTTTTGAATCGTATTTTCACTTTAGTGAAGAATTAGAAAGAGCCATAAAAGAAACTACTCAAAGAAGAAATGTAGAGGATTCTAGGAAGTAGAGAGTAAAATTGCTCAGAAATTTGATACTGATTATCAATAATTTGCCGCCAAATCAATAAATTTTCAAATGAGTTTAGTTTGAAAATTTACTGAAATGATTTTCAAATAAAAATCATTGAAAAACTGGAAATTGTCAAAGTTCAGAATTCGGGCTTAATTTTGGGGGGAATATTAGAGCCGTCGGCGACGGCCCGAAAATGCGTTCGAGCTATGTCCATTATCCTCCACACATAAAAAACTCCGCTTCATCTGAGGCGGAGTTTTTTGTTATATTTTTTTTAAGTATTATAATATTAGCAATTAACAAACTAAGCTAATGGCTTTTATGCTCCAATTAAAAACCAGTTCAGTCAGTAGTGCCGTCTTACTATCAATCGTGGCAGTGGTCAGTGTCATTGCTTATGTCGGAATTTTATTAATAACATCTTCGGTTGGCCCTGTTGCTAATTTGGCGGCAATAACACCAGGATTACCACTTGCCAACAATCCTGGCATTTGCGCGATCGTTGACCCATGTACCACCTTTACCGGCGACAGACAGAAAGCTTGCTATCAAGCTTATTACAAATTCTCTTGCTCTCAACCAATAGCTATTAAAAAAACAGACTATGCGCAAGTAAACCCATTAATTTTTGACGCTTCCAGACTCACTTCGCCCTGCGCTTGCTTTTGCCAAAACTATTTTAACAAACCCGGCATTGCTTTGCCTAATACCGCTTGGTGTCAAGGTGCGGCTTATAATTTTACAGCTGTCGCCACCAATACTAATATCATAACTAATAATCCAGTAATGACGGATGTTTTTGATGGCAATCAAAATTTTACCAATCCGCTTTAAATTAATCCATTAAACATAACTTTTAATACCACCAAAGCTTCTACTTATTGCGCCAATATTATGACTGGACTTGGTTTATCAACCACTCATAATTGGTATAGTATCTGTATTAATAATGTGATCAACTTTCTAAGTACACTCACACTGACCGTTGATGGTTATATTGGTTATAAAAGATTTTTAATTGATTGGATCAATCTTTGTGGTAATAAAATAGTAGACTCAGTCAGAGGTGAAGTTTGTGATGATGGTGTCAATAATATTATCAGTGGCTGTACTTTTGATTGTAAAATGAAAATTCCTATCTGGTATTTAAGCGCTTTAAATTTACCGGCAACGATCGATCCAAAATATCAAGCGGCGGCCATTAATGTTATTGTTCAATATCACGATTATCTTGTTAATTCTGTCATATACAGTTTGCAATAAATGAATAAAAATTGCATAACTGATCCAACTGCATCAAATTGCACCAGATTTTTATGGAGCACGACTAATCCTACTAACACCATCAGCTACGCATGTAAAAATTTTCCTAACATAGTTGATATTAATTCCCCTACCTACATTAATTGTTATAATAAAATCACTGGCGCTAATTTAAAACCACCAACTAATAGTAAATATTCCCCCTATGAATGCATGAATTTTTTTGGTGGTCATTCACCAGATGGTGGATCACTTCCATGGGGAGTTAATACTGTCGGTGAATGTAATGGCGCTGATCAAATCTGTTCAAATAATGATCCCGATTGGCCTAATTGCTTGTATCGCAATGCGGTCGGCGTCAGTAATGCCGAAGAAAAATTCGTTGATACTTGCGTAAATATAGCACCAAATGATCCTTGGACTGATGGAACAATTTCTGATATCTGTAAGGATAACTATTCAATGAATTTGCTTTGTTGTCATAACATCGGTTATGGAGGAATAACCAATGGTTTGTGCTTTTATGCGCCCGGTTCTTGGAAAATTTGTGACACTTCATATTCAAATTTAAAAAATAGTAATACCGTAGCCACTCCTATTACAGGCAGTAAAGGTAAAAATTGTTGCCCAGCTAATCGCCAGCCACCCTGCGGTGATTTTTGTTGCGATCCAGTAAAAGAAACTTGTGGGAGAGCCAAAGTTAATTCACTACACGATATAGGACCTTGGGTTTGTAAACCAAAAAAAGATACATGCACGGCACCCAATACCGTATACTGCCCAGCCAAAGATATGTCACAATGTTGCCCAACAAATAATGGTTGTGGCAAGATACTACAAAGTAGAATGGGAATTTCTGTGGAAGTGGCTGTTTGCGTGCCACCTGGTAGCTGTACTTCTGGCACTGAATGTGGCACAACAATTGAAGGTAAAAAAATCTGCTGTCCGGCCAATCAAGAATGCGGTGTAACAGATGGGGGTGACAAAATGCCTCGCTGTCAACCAAAACCTAATAATTGCCCCGACACTAACTATCCTGATTTTTGTTCAGGAAAATCAGGATTAGCGGGTGGAACTATTACTATGTGTTGCAAAGCTGGAAAATGTGGCCATCATCCAGATGGCGCCCCCTATTGCGATGACTAAGAAATATAAATGATTTTTTAAAAAACACCCCCGACAAAAAATGTCGGGGGTGATTGTTTTTTGTAAACTAGTGAATGGCAGCGAAACCGACTTGATGCAATAACTCGGCTACGCACAATTCGCATTCGTTAATGAGAAAGGCTTTATCACGTTTAGTGAGCGGATATTTATCCAGCCAAACAAAATTCTTGCAAAAGTTCATAAATTCCAAACAGCTACTATCGGTCAAGGCATTGTTAACAATTGCCTCATATATCTTGACCTGCTCTTTTTGTCTGGAGGTCAAACTGCATTGTTGATAGATTTGTTCATAACGCCACCAAGCAGACAGTTTGTCGGCCAATTCCTGATTCGCAACTTTTTGTGTTTCTGGCGATGGTAATGGATCGGTCACTGGTTTGGCGAGTTCGCTCATAAAAAAATCTTTGGCAATTGTTTCTCTATAAGCGAATTGCTTCTGTTTATCATGAACACAGCCAGCCATGGCCCATGTTAGCAATGCTACTACCATTAGCTTTTTCATTATCAAAACTCCTTTTTAGGTTGAAAGTACGGTTAAGCTAACAAACTAATATAGCATATATCACAGAATATTTCAAGCCCTACCGATATAAATAAAAAACTCCACTTATGGACCAAGTGGAGTTTTTATTTTTTAACTTTTTCTTTTACTTTGTCATAATGCTGTCCCAATTTGTATTTGAAAATATCAGTATTTATTTCTCCAACCATCATGCGATGAAGTTCGCACAAAACATACTTAGTAGAAACATTAAACCGGCCATCTTCTTCCAGTCGCCTGACTGAAACAAAAATTTTAGCTTTTTTTAAAATTTTAAACTTACCCTTGTCCTTGGCACGCTTTACATAGTCATGATCCTCAGCCAGCCTTAGTGTCTCATTAAAACCACCAATTTTATCATGCAAAGATTTTTTGATAATAATACAAAAACCGGGTGCGTGCGGATAAAAGTATTGGGTGACCGAGATATAAGCATTTACCACTTCATGCAAAATAAAATCAATCATTTTTTCACTTAGTGGCACTACCCCGCAAGAAGCCGCGTCAATTTCTTTGGCTTCCATTTCATAAATCACTTGAGACAAAAAATTACGCGACAAAATCACATCACCATCAAGAAATAATAAAAATTCTCCCTGAGCCTCTTTGGCGCCCATATTTCTACCTATAGCCGGCATACCTCCACCAACCACCCGACAACCGAATTTTTTAGCAATCTCTCTGGTCTTGTCGGTGGAGCCAGCATCAGCCACAATTATTTCATAATCAGTGAACTTTTGATCCTGGATAGAAGCCAACAAAACGGGCAAATCTCGCTCTTCGTTTTTGGTTGGGATAATAATGCTTAATTTAAGTTTAGCCATAATAATATTATACAAGATTACTCGCCAGCGGTCAAAGCTGACGGGTTGAAATTTATCCTGTTTTCTGCTAAGATGCAACCTACTTCTGAGAGCTATTTTGTGTTAAAATTAAGTTATGAAAGACGCAACCAAAAAATTAATCTCCTGGCAAAAAGTGATGGTCAAATCGCCTGAGTTTGATTTTGTAAAAAAACTGATAGCTAAATTTCCAACGGCTGAAATCTATCTGGTTGGTGGTGCTGTTCGCGACTTAATTTTGGAAAAAAACACCAAGGATTTTGATTTTGTAGTAGGAAAAGTTGACGCCAAAGAACTGGAAAAATTTTTATCTGCCATTGGCAAAATAAACTTAGTAGGCAAAAGTTTTGGCGTGTTTAAATTCGTACCTAGCACTGTCATCCCTGCGGAAGCAGGGATCTCAGCTCAAAAACATGAGGTCCCGGGTCAAGCCCGGGATGACAACTTTTTTGAACCAATAGACATTGCCCTGCCTCGCACCGAACATGCTGGCATGAGTGGTGGCTACAAAGATTTTGAAATTCAAAGCGACAAAAATCTGCCTATTACCGAAGATTTATCAAGACGCGACTTCACTATCAATGCCCTGGCTTGGGATATCAAAAACCAAAAACTCATAGACGAATTTGATGGCCTGGGAGATCTAAAAAACAAAACCATCAAAGCCATTGGCAATCCCACAACCAGATTTCAAGAAGACTACACTCGCATGTTGCGCGCTATCCGTTTTTCTTGCCAATTAGATTTTTTAATTGAAGCACATACACTACAAACTATTAATGACAAGGCCACCAAAATTTCCACTATTGCTAAAGAAAGATTAAATGAAGAATTAACTAAAATCATCATGTCAGCCAAAGCCGAGGATGGCATACGGCTAATGCAATCAATCGGACTACTCAAAATAATCATTCCCGAATTAGATTCTGCTGTTGGCGTTAGTCAAAACAAACATCATATTTATGATGTGTTTGAACATAGTGTAAGAGCACTTGGCGCCGGTGCAGAAAAAAACTTTTCACTTCATGTGCGCTTGGCTGCCATGCTTCATGACATCGGCAAGCCAGACACTAAAGAAGGTCAAGGAGAAAATTCCACTTTTTATAATCATGATCAGGTGGGAGCTAAAATGACCAAAACTATTTTACGACGACTAGGATTTTCTAATGATATTATCGATCAAACAGTCCATTTAGTTCGCTTCCATATGTTTTATTATGCTCTGGACACAGTATCCGATGCAGGCGTGAGACGACTACTAGCGAGACTAGGCAAAGAAAATATCCAAGACTTCATTGATATGAGAATTTGTGATCGCTTAGGCATGGGCCGACCCAAAGCCAAGCCTTGGAAATTAATTGAACTTGAAAGACGATTAAAAGAAGTCCAGCTTGATCCCATCACTCCCAAGATGCTAAAGTTAAATGGTACCGAACTAATGGAAATTTTAAATATTTTACCAGGTCCAAGAATTGGCTTGATTTTAAATGCGCTACTAGGCGAAGTTTTAGAAGATCCACAAAAAAATGAAAAAGAATATTTGGCCAAAAAAATTAAAGAATTAAATAAATTAAAAGAAACCGAGTTAAAAAATCTAAATCCGGATGTAAAATTTTATAATGAAGAAAGGAAAAGATTACTGCACCAAGAAAAATAAAAAAACGCGGGCAGTAAACTGCGCGCGCTATGACTAAATGAACATTAATTCAAAAACCTTTCGGTCTACCAACAAAAACCTCATCATCAAGAGGAATTGGACCATCAGCTACAATTATATTATGACCAAAGGCAAAACAACTGTTTTTGATTCTACCGTCGCTAACATCAAGTACTCTAGCATAAAGAACATGACCAGAGTCGGCAAAGCTTAAAACTTTCATGATTTTTAAAGCTTGCACTTCTCTATTATCATCACGAAACCACAGCCAATAGTACTTTCCGATTTCCAACTTCTTGATGTCAGTAATCATACTCATTATTCCCTTTCATTGTCTTTTTCTCTCCTTTTTTAATGTGCGTCTCTAGCCTTCCTCCTAATTATATCCAAAATCAACTAACCAATATTATGACACTAAACATTATAAAAATCAATACCGAAGGTCAAGGCCAGCGTTTGGATAAATTTTTAACCAACGCCTGGCCTGAAAAATCACGTTCACAAATCCAAAAAAATATCAAAGAAGGTTTAATCTTAGTCAATAAAAAAGAATCGGCCGTGCATTATTTTTTAAAAGAAAATGATGTTGTTTCTGTTGTCACTGTAAAAAAAATAAATCCAGAAGAAAAAATTAAAACGCCAACTAAGCCAAAAGCCACAAAAAAAACAAAAAATGAACTTTTTAAAGAAATAAAAATCATTGAAGATAATGACGACTTCATGATTATTGAAAAGCCAGCTGGATTATTGGTCCACCCAACCGAAAAACAAGAAAATGACACGCTCGTTGATTGGCTACTAGTCAAATATCCAGAACTTAAAAAAATCGGCGAAGACCCTCAGCGTCCAGCTATTGTGCATAGACTAGATAAGGATGTTTCCGGACTTATGGTCATTCCCAAAAACCAAGATGCGTTTGATTATTTCAAAAGCCAATTTAAAGGACGCCAGCTCACCAAAAAATATCTAGCCTTGGTTGAAGGTGAAGTAGAAAGAGAAGAAGGTGAAATAAATTTTCCTATTGGGCGCTCCAAAAATAAAGATGGCTTATATGCTGCCAAGCCCATGAGCCAAAAAAACGACAAGGACAAAACCGCTTTGACTAGATTTAAAATAGCCCAGAGATTCAAAAATTACACTTTATTGGAAGTAGAAATTCTCACCGGCCGTACCCACCAAATCCGTGTGCATTTGCTCGCCTATGGCCATCCAATCGTTGGCGACTCGCTTTATCTACCAAGACACAAAAATATCAAGGTTCTAAAACACCCACTAAATAGAATTTTCTTGCATGCCTTCTTTTTGTCATTTATAGATTTAAAAAGTCAAAAACAAGAATTCACCAGCCCTTTACCAGAAACCTTGAATAATTTCCTAAAAAACCTAAAAACTGCTTAACTTGCAAAAAGTCGGTTTATCTGTTAGAATAATAACAATCTTTACGAATAATAATTTAGACCAAAAATATGGGTTTACCAGCACAAAAAAGAAGCAAAAGATCAAAAAGACAACGCGCCTCTCATTTTGCTTTAAAACCAACAGCTCTTGTCACCTGCCCTAAATGCCAAAAACCGGCTCTGCCACACCGCGCTTGCGAATTTTGTGGAACATACAGAGGTCGCCAAGTTTTGACCATCAAAACCAAGGCCAAAACAGCCAAACAAAAAGCTCAGGAACGCAAAGAAAAAGCCAAAGAGAAAGACACCAAATAATTTAAACCATTAAAATAGATCTTTCCTTAAAACATATGTCCAACCGACATTTAGCCCGCACCATTGTCGTCCAAGCCCTATACCAATGGGATTTTAACGGCAAAAACGAAGACCCTCTCAGCATAATTGCCTCCGACAAACAAATGTTTGCGCCGGAATTTGACGATGGCGGTTTTATTCCCCATCTTATCAAAGGTGTAATGGAAAACATCCGCGACATTGACAAGCTTATTATCAAATTCGCTCCAGAGTGGCCACTGGAACAAATAACTCTCACTGATCGCAATATTTTGCGCTTAGGAATTTTTGAACTTCGTTTTGACAATAGTATGCCAGCCAAAGTAGCCATCAATGAAGCCATTGAACTGGCCAAAACCTTCGGTGGCGAATCATCTGGAAAATTTGTTAATGGAGTGCTGGGCGCCATTTACAAAGAAATGGGCGACAAAGACATAGACAGACAAAATAATACAGATAAAGAAACAAAAACCCCACAGGAATAATACTTATGAAGGATATTTCTCAATTGGAAAAAAAAATAAACGCCAATTTCAAAAACAGTGACCTTTTGCTTCAAGCTGTCACTCATCGTTCATATCTAAATGAACATCCAGAATTTCATCTTGAACATAATGAACGTTTGGAATTTTTGGGTGATGCAGTTTTGGAATTGGTTGTCACCGAACATTTATATAACAACTATCCAAATCCAGAAGGCGAACTTACTAACTGGCGCGCTAGCTTGGTCAATCGTCATGCCCTAGCCATTATTGCCAGCGAACTTGATCTTGAAGAAGATATTTTAATGAGCAAAGGCGAAACTCAAGATAGAAACGCCAAAGCCAGAGAATATATCACAGCCAATGCTGTTGAGGCTATTATTGGCGCTATTTATCTTGATTGCGGTTTGCCACAAGCCAAAAAATTCATCAAAAAAAACGTCTTGGCTAAATTAGAAAACATTATTGCCAAAAAATTATATATTGACGCCAAAAGCCATTTTCAAGAAAAAGCTCAAGAAAAAATGGGTGTCACGCCAGTCTATAAAGTATTATCTTCCACTGGCCCAGATCATGCCAAAACCTTTACGGTGGGAGTTTTCTTGGACAAAGACCTAGTTGCCAGCGGTATAGGCATGAGCAAACAAGAAGCCCAAACCGAGGCTGCCAAAAAAGGACTCATTACCAAAAATTGGAATATTTAAAATACAAAAAATATGGTCATAGAAACCTTGTTTAAAAGCGCTATAGCTAGTGGAGCGTCTGATTTTCATTTAATTGCCGGCCTGCCGGCTTTTGTGAGAATTGATGGCGAATTAAAACCAGCAGACAAAAAAGAAATGTCTTCAAAAGACATTGAAAGCATTATCAAAGAAATGCTCACCGCTGATCAATTGAAAAAATTTGAGATTGAAAAAGAATTGGATTTCGCTTATGAAACCTCAGCTGATTCGCGTTTCCGTGTCAACCTTTTTTGGGAAAAAGGCAACATGAGTTTGTCAGCCAGAGCCATCCCCTCAAAAATTCCCACCATGGAAGAAATCGGCATGCCTCAGACTGTTTATGACTTGTGCAATGCCAATACTGGCGGATTAATTTTGGTGACAGGCCCAACTGGTTGTGGTAAATCCACTTCTCTCGCTGCCATGATTGACTATATCAACAAAAATAAAAATGTTAATATTGTCACTCTTGAAGATCCGATTGAATTCATGTTCAAACCAATAAAAAGTGTGGTTCGCCAAAGGCAATTAGGCACGGATATGTTATCCTTTCAAAACGGCCTTATCCATGTTTTGCGCCAAGACCCTAATGTTATTATGGTAGGCGAAATGAGAAATCTAGAAACTATTGCCACTACCATCACCTTGGCCGAAACTGGTCATTTGGTGTTTGCCACTCTGCACACTTATAGCGCGCCTCAAACAGTTGACCGTATCATTGACGGTTTTCCACCTCATCAACAAAACCAGGTCCGCACTCAAATTTCCATCACCTTAAAAGGTATTATTTCTCAAAAACTTTTACCAAAAAATGGTGGCGGACGCGTAGCTGCCAGAGAAATTCTCATCAATACTCCAGCTGTGGCCAACATGATCAGAGAAAATAAAGTGGCCCAACTTAAAACTAATATCCAAACCAGCGCCAGCGAAGGCATGATCTCCATGGATAATTCACTCATGGATTTGTATAAACGAGGCCTGATCACTGAAGAGATTTTGAAAAATAATATGGCCGTACAACGAAAAATGAAATAAACTTTTCAGTCAGCCCCGTCTTGATGGCGGGGTTGATTTTTTTTGTTCTTTTTGTTAAACTAAAAAAGAAATTTATGAAGTAAATTGAGCCTTAGCACCCGTAGCTCAACTGGATAGAGTGTCTGGCTTCGAACCAGGAGGTTGCAGGTTCGAATCCTGCCGGGTGCATTAAAAATTTAAAAACGCGCGCGCCTATAGCTCAGTTGGTAGAGCAGATCCCTCTTAAGGATACGGTCGCAGGTTCGAGTCCCGCTGGGCGCATAATTTAAAAAAGACGGGCTAGCCCGTCTTTTTTAAATTATGCGCGGGTC
>JBAXTU010000011.1:0-29536 GCA_037130015.1 bacterium
TCCGACCCGCACGAATGGCGTAACGATCTGGGCACTGTCTCAACGAGGGATCCGGTGAAATTACAATGCCGGTAAAGATGCCGGCTACCTGCAGCAAGACGGAAAGACCCCGTGGAGCTTTACTATAGTTAGATATTGAATCTAGGATTTAGATGTGTAGAATAGGTGGGAGCTTCGGCACCAGTGAAATACCACTCTTCTACTTTCTGGCTTCTAACCCCTCGACCTGAATCGATCGAGAGAGACAGTATCTGATGGGTAGTTTAACTGGGGCGGTTGCCTCCTAAATTGTAACGGAGGCGTTCAAAGGTACACTTACTCCGGATGGAAATCGGAGTGAAAGTATAAAAGCATAAGTGTGCTTGACTGTGAGACTTACAAGTCGAACAGGTGGGAAACCAGGATTTAGTGATCCGGTCCGTATTTATGATAATCGGACCGCTCATCGGATAAAAGTTACCCCGGGGATAACAGGCTGATCGCATCCAATAGCCCACATAGACGATGCGGTTTGGCACCTCGATGTCGGCTCGTCCTATCCTGGGGCTGAAGAAGGTCCCAAGGGTTTGGCTGTTCGCCAATTAAAAGGGTACGTGAGCTGGGTTCAGAACGTCGTGAGACAGTTCGGTCTCCTATCTACCATGGGCGCAAAAATTTGAGGAGTCCACTTCCTAGTACGAGAGGACCGGAAGTGACGAACCTCTGGTGTACCAGCTGTTCTGCCAAGGGCATCGCTGGGTAGCTAGGTTCGGTTTGGATAAACGCTGAAAGCATCTAAGCGTGAAGCTGTCTCCAAGATAAGATTTTATTTAAGGCCCCCCGTAGACGACGGGGTTGATAGGCCGCAGGTGTAAGTCCAGCAATGGATTCAGCCGAGCGGTACTAATGGCCGAATGTTTAATCACAAGAATTGTAGCTGTGAGTTACAATACGCCTATCACCTTATTTAAGTTATTAGATTTAATTTTATAATTTTTGGATATAGAGTAACCGTGGCTCTAGCGAAGGTGTCACACCTGATCCCATCCCGAACTCAGCAGTTAAGACCTTCAGCGCCGATGATACTCCTCGTGGGGAAAGTAGGCCGTCGCGGATACCCTGTATCTAAAAGAAACGAGTCGTTAATTCGGCTCGTTTTTATTTTCAAAAATATTTTTATGTGTTAAAATCCAAGCATAAAAATTATTTATGAGATTAATAGCTGATTTACATCTTCATTCCAAATATTCGCGTTCTTGTTCGCGTGAATTAACTTTGGAAAATATTGCCAAATGGTGCGAGCGTAAAGGCATTAATTTGGTTGGTACAGCCGACTTCACTCACCCGGCTTGGTTTAATGAAATAAAAAACAAATTAATTGAGGCAGAAGATGGATTATATAAATTAAAAGATAATTCTAGTCCGACTAGATTTATTTTATCCACGGAAATAAGTTGTATCTATACGCAAGGTGGCAAATGTCGGCGCGTGCATATTTGTTTATTGGTTTCCAAAATAGAATTTGTAGAAAAAATTATTGAAAATTTTACTCTGCGCGGTTTTAATATCAAATCAGATGGCCGACCAATCATTGGTTTGTCTGCTAAAGAGTTGGCGAGAATTGTTTTGGAGATAGATAAAAAAGCAATAATTATTCCGGCGCATGTTTGGACGCCATGGTTTGCAGTGTTCGGATCAAAATCTGGTTTTGATACTCTTCAAGAATGTTTTGAAGAATTAACAGAAAATATTTTTGCCATTGAAACTGGATTGTCATCTGATCCACAAATGAATTGGCGTTTGTCAAAATTAGATAATCTTACTTTGATTTCCAATTCCGATGCTCACTCACTAAATAATCTCGGACGAGAAGCTAATGTTTTTGAAATTGAAGAAAATAAATTAAGTTATGGTGAGATTTATAATATTATAAAAAATAAAGATAAAAAAAGTTTTTGTACACCATTGAATTTTTTCCTGAAGAAGGCAAATATCATATTGACGGCCATGCGACTTGTAATTTTTCTTGTTTGCCTGAGGTGTCAATAAAAAATAAAGATATTTGTCCAGTTTGCAAAAAACCATTAGTGTTGGGCGTGATGCACAGGGTTGATGAATTGGCTGACGTGAAAATTCCCGAAAAAACCAAGCATATTCCTTATAAAAATTTAATTCCTTTGCAAGAGATTATTGCTGATGTGTGTGGTGTGGGCAAGAATTCTAAAAAAGTTTTGAAGCAATATTTTGAATTGACGGATAAATACAGCGAATTTGAGATTTTGCTTGATTTATCCATAGAAGAACTGAAAAAAATAACTGATAATAATATTGCTGAAGCAATTTATCGCGTTCGTGATGGTAGAGTTAATATTATTCCTGGTTATGATGGTGTTTATGGCAAGATTGATTTGCAAATCGGTCGTGAAGCACCAAAACAAAAAACTTTATTTTAAAAAAATAGACAAAAATAAAATCCCCCTCTGCAGATGGGGGATTTTATTTTTGAGAAAATTTTTATTTCTTCTTCTTTTTGGTTGCTTTCTTTTTTGCAACTTTCTTTTTAGCTTTCTTTTTGGCTGCCATGATAGTCACCTCCCTTCGATTAAGGATAATTGATCATTCAAAATATCTTTCTGCAAAAATATTTTAAACTTAAATATATTATAGCACAAAAAAAATTCGTCAACAAGAGTTTTCCACAGGCAAGAATTATTTTTTCTTTTTTTTAAATAAATAATTTATTTTTTTCTTTTTTAAATATGAAATAAAATCTTTAGCATTTTCAAAAGCTTGTTTTTCTGGATTTTCTTTGCTATATCTGGTGCAATCTTCTTGTTTATATTGTCGGCACATGAGCGGTCTTTCTTCATAAATTGAGCACAATTTATTTTTATCCAAAAATTCGCAGGGAGTGACAAATTCTAAGATCCAACATTTTTCTTCATCAATATAGACGCGTACATTTTTGTGATGAAGAAGCCAAATAATATTTTGATAATCTGTTTTAGATGTTGGTTTATCTATTTCCACGGCCGCGTAGTGGCAACAATGGTCGCAATCGTGGCAAAGCTCTTTGTTTTTTTCTGACATAGTGAAATGATTTTTAATTATTGGACCCTATCGGATTCGAACCGATGACCTCCGCGTTGCAAACGCGGCGCTCTACCAACTAAGCTAAGGGCCCATGATTTATTAGAATCTCATGAGCGGACCAAAAATAGCAAGAAGAATTGTCTGAAAGAGTCCGGTCATAATCATAAAGGATGCAAAAATTATAATAATGCCAATAAATTGAAAAGCAGTGGTACCGTGGCCAGAACCGAAAACTTTTTCAGCAAATTCTGGTTCACCAACCAAATCCACAAAAATTTGCGGTTTCCAAACCATAAAAAACCCCATCACAACTCCAAAGAGTCCCCCTAGTATTGAAAGCATGGTTTTAATGTTAAAAGTTATAAAGTTTGGTGCACGCCAAGGGATTCGAACCCCTGACCCCCTCAGTGTAAATGAGGTGCTCTAACCAACTGAGCTAGGCGTGCTAATAACCTCAGCCACGGGCTGATCCGCCCACTGGCGGAAACTGAGCTAAATGCGCCGGTCTCTTAATTAACGTGAGTGTGCTGACGGGGAGACTTGAACTCCCACGGCCTTGCGACCACAACCACCTCAAGGTTGCGTGTATACCAATTTCACCACGTCAGCTTGTTTGTGTGGTGTATACCACCTGCCTGCCGGCAGGCAGGTTTCACCACGTCAGCTAAAAACGGCTTGGGTAAGCCGCTAAAAATACTAAGCTTTTTTTTCTGCTTGCTTTTCAGACAAACGTTTTTTGTAACTTCGTAGGAAATATAATTTAGCTCGGCGTACAGCTGCGATTTTGGAGATTTCTATTTTGGCAATGTTGGTGGAATGTATTGGAAAAATTCTTTCCACACCAATGCCGTCAGCCGCGGTTTTTCGCACGGTGATGGTGGCTGATTTGCCGGCCCCGCCTTTTCTGGCAAGAACAATGCCTTCAAAAATTTGGATTCTTTCTTTTTCCTCGCCTTTGGTATTTTTTTCTTTGATTTTTTGGTGCACTTTAATAGTGACGCCCGGTTTTACTTTGGGCAAAACTTCTTCGCGCCAAGTACTGCTGATTTCTTTGATTTCTTTGGCCATAAATTTGACTTAAAATATTAATGATTTCACCTTCAAATCATAACCTATTTTTTGCTAAAAGTCAAGCAAGAAAAAAGACGACTTTAAGCCGTCTTTTTAAATTTATGCTGTAATTATACACTTTGCGCGAACCTTTTTCGAGCGGAAACTGGACGAATGAATCAGCCCCGCCACCGCCTCGCAGAGCCTCGGCGGACACCAAAGAAAAATGTTCCTTGCTTTTCGGGTTTGCGCGCGACCAATTTCTTCTAAAAAGGAAAGGACATTTTTCTTTGGTGTTCTGCCCTCCAAGTATTCGGGCAGGTGGCGGGACTAATGCGGACTCGGTTTTGCGAAAACTATTTTTTGGGGAAAGGATTTCGCAAAACACTCGGCTAATCTTTTTTGAATTCGGATGTCGCAAATGGAAAAGGAGGGGTTTGGGGAGGAATTTTCCATTTGCTCCGCTGATTTCTTTTGGCGAATTTCGGGCGGGCTATTTTAATATTTTAACAACTCCAATATTTGCATCTACTTCAACTATATCACCGTCCTTAAGAATTTGAGTTGCGTTTTTGGTGCCAATAATGCAAGGCTTATTCATTTCTCGAGAGACAATTGCAGCATGACAAAGTAGACCACCTTCGTCAGTCACAAAAGCAGCTGCTTTTTCCATTGCTGGTACAAAATCGGGGGTGGTCATTGCCGTAACGAGTATATCGCCTCTGCTAATTTTACCTAACTCACTATTATCAGACACAATTTTTACTATACCACTAACTTTACCCTTGTTTGCTATATTCCCTCTTATCTCTTTTACTTTTTTTATCGATTCTTCTTCGGCTTCCGTGGGATGTGGCTGATTACTAAGTTTTTCGCTTAATGCTTTAGCTTCAGTTCCACTTTTATAATATAAATGCCCTTTTACGCCACGCACTATATTTGCAGTTGATCGTTTTTTTATTTCACTTATTAAAGGAAAATTAAGATCTATCAATTCAGCGGGTGAGCATTCTACAACTACCTCAAGTGGTAATTTGAATCTCCGACCTATTTCCAGAAACAAGGGAAACATATTTGCAAAAGAAGCACTGAGAACATCTGTGCGTAATGTGCGGATGTACATATAAAGTCGAGACCATGCAACCTTTTTTATAAAATCAGAATCGGCTTCTATTTCTTTTAAAACTTTTCTAACTTGCCTATCATGCTCTTTCGGAAGATTTTTTATACGTATAAACCTATCTCCCAAATCTTTTTCGGTGGAAAGATAAGATAAACGCTCCAAGACATCCTCTTTCGTCCACAGATTACCGTATCCGTACTTAACCCCTTGCGAACCAAAATTCAGTAAATATCTATCCACATCCTGCTTCACAGCAAATGTGTCTTTATTTTTCCGATATAAAATGGCAAGTTCATTAATCTTTAGTTGTTCAAAATACCCAGTGTTTTGTTTGCTTGGGGTGGCAAGGATTGAATAAAGTTTATCAAATTGTTTCTCGTCCGCCACTTTCTTTTTAAGCTCACTCTTAACATTTTCTTCTAACCACCCTTGAATTGAAATTGGGAAGAGAAGATAAGCCGAAAGCCGTACCATCATGTCAAAAGTCGTTTGTAGTATTTTTTTAATTTCTTCTTCAGATAAAATCGCGGTGTTTTTTGATTTTATACTTTGGCTATAATGCAATAATGTTTTCGCGTCATCATCACACTGTTTTGCAATTTTATCTAAATAGTCGGGATTCCTCGAGAGTTGCCCCAACATATTTTCGCGCTCATACTGCATAGCGGAACGATCGACAAAGACATGCTTCCAACTATCATAAAATGGCTCGTGTGCAGTATCAAAGCCATAAATAGATAAATAAATCGAAGGATGACTGTATCCTAAGGCAAAAAGATATCGAAGAGGAAGAACAATTCTTCTCGAGACTACAGAAATATAGTTCTGACTCTTCTTGATATCAAATACTTCTCCTCCTGCTTCCTTAATAATTTCTGCAAAATTAGTTCTATCATCTTGCGATTCACTTGTAGATATTGTGGTTATTGGTCTTGACTGGACGACATAAAATTTTCTTTTTTCCGCTGCCCATTCAATATCACAGGGGAAATTATAGTGTTTTTCGATATTAAGAATTATATCCGAAAGCTCAATAATCTCTTCATCTGATAAAACCTGTTTTCCTCCTTGTTTCTTCAGAATATTCCTCCATTCATTACCACCTTTTTCTGCGCGATAAAGTCCACGCGATTGTATTTGAACATTTTTATCAATAATCCGTATTGGTTGTTTTTCTACCACATAACTATCTGGTGTTATTTGTCCCGATACAATTGCTTCACCAAGTCCGAATCCAGCCTCGATAATAATTTGATTTCTATCCTGAGTAATTGGATGAACGGAAAAGGCTATGCCAGATATTTCGCTTTGAACCATTTTTTGCACCACAACTGCAACTGAAATTTTTGTTTTGTGTAATTCTTTTTCGAAACGATAAAATATTGCACGTGGTGTAAAAAGAGAAGCCCAACACCTCTTTATATTTTTCAACAAGTTTTCTTTTTCGGTGTTGAGAAAACTGTCAAGCTGACCTGCCCAAGCTGCCGAGGAAGAATCTTCTGCCGTCGCGCTTGATCTAACTGCTACGTATTTTGTATTGAGTTTTTTGAAAAATTTTTGAACTTCATCGGCAATATCTTTTGGCATTTCCGCCGCCATTATTAAAGCGCTTATTTTTTCCGATGCGTTTTCAACGGTATGAATTTCTTTATGATTAACTGTGTGTAAAATTGAGTCAATCTCAACATTTAAATCCGTTTCTTCCAAAAATTTTTCAAAAGCAGATGAAAGAACAACAAATCCGGGAGGAACAGGAATACCAGCTTGCGTCATTTCACCCAAGGAAGCTCCTTTACCACCAGCAATACCCACATCTTTTGAAGATATGTTTTCAAATACGAGTGCTATATTTTTATTATTATTTTTCTGCATATGATTTTGCTAACTCATTAAGTTTTGCCATATCTATATCGTATTCTTGACCCCTAAAATTTACCGTTAATTTTTTATCACCCCGTTCATCGGTTTTGATAACAAATTCCATTCCTTCCGTAAATTTAAGTGCACCACCAATATCTTCTAAATTGTCAAAACCAATAATTTCTTTATTGTCATCAATTTTTCTTTTTAAAACCTCTTTCAACAACGCTTCAGGAAGCCCTTGATGCGTTCCGTTAACAAGGTCAATGTTTGAGCCCGAATAAAGTCTATCCGCCATCTTAAAATATTTTGCGAGAATATATGCAAATGATTCTGCAACTTCATGAGGCGAAGAAGTTTCAGCATCCGGTCTTTCTGTGCCGAAACTTAAATACCACTTTGCGGCCTCGTCAGGGCCTTGTTTTTCTAACTCTTTAAATTTTTTATAAAACTCTTGCGAAGACGGCGGAATACCAATCTCGGTCCGTATTCTCGTTTTTAGTTTCTTGTCATGGGGCGAATTTTCAATAATTTGTTCCACCGTTTCTATCGCCCTTTGTACTGGGCTAGAATATCCCTTGATTGCATCTCTACTTTTTAAATTATCGCCAAACTCCGCCGCTTGTTTTTTGCCTTCATTTGTTAATTCTCCGTTCTCGCTTTTTTCGCCATGACGTACAAAAACCGCATGTATTTCTACATTCCGACCGAATCGTTTAATTTCTGGTGTAAAAATATGTGGTTCTTTTTCCATAATTTTTATTTTATCAAATCATCGATACTTATTCCTAACCCTTCCGCGATTTTGGTAACCGTTTGGATTGAGGGCTTCGTTATCACATTTGATTCAATCTTAGTCAATGTTGTATAGGGAATATCGCACTTTCTCGCAAGAGCGTCCTGCGTCAACCCTTGCTTCGCTCGGAAGACTTTTATTTTATCCCCAATTTGTCTATTTTGTTTGCTTTCCATAGTATGATAGTATAAGTATGAGCGTTGAAACTAACCCTCACAACTATACTAACATGAATTTAATCTTTTCTCAATTTTTGCCCGCCCGAAATTCGCCAAAAGAAATCAGCGGAGCAAATGGAAAATTCCTCCCCAAACCCCTCCTTTTCCATTTGCGACATCCGAATTCAAAAAAGATTAGCCGAGTGTTTTGCGAAATCCTTTCCCCAAAAAATAGTTTTCGCAAAACCGAGTCCGCATTAGTCCCGCCACCTGCCCGAATACTTGGAGGGCAGAACACCAAAGAAAAATGTCCTTTCCTTTTTAGAAGAAATTGGTCGCGCGCAAACCCGAAAAGCAAGGAACATTTTTCTTTGGTGTCCGCCGAGGCTCTGCGAGGCGGTGGCGGGGCTGATTCATTCGTCCAGTTTCCGCTCGAAAAAGGTTCGCGCAAAGTGTATAATTCCGAACAAGTTACTACTGGTGCCCAAGGTGGGACTCGAACCCACACGGCCTTTCAGCCAAGAGATTTTAAGTCTCTCGTGTATACCATTTCACCACTTGGGCAGGTCCGATATTTTTTGAGCGGGTAACGGGAATCGAACCCGTATCTCATCCTTGGCAAGGACGTATACTAACCATTGTATTATACCCGCATTAACGATTTTAAGTTTAACAAAATTTATTCGGTAAGTCAATATGGCTAATGATATGGTCAATTTAAGTACTTTTTTAATTCTATAAGAGAACTGTTATGATCAAAAGTATTTTCTGTTGTTTCATTAAAATTATCATCCACGCCATTTTTATTTAGATGATTTTCAAAAAAGTCATATTGGATTTTTTGTTTTTCGTTCGGCAGTAAAATATTAAGGTATCTGTCGGCAAATGGTTGAATCATAATAATTTTTTTATTTGGATTATTTTTTTGCCAAAAAGATCCTGACCAAACAGATTCGGTGGTGGTGATGCCAAACAAATAAGCTATACTGGGCATGATGTCCATTTGACTATAAGCGTCGGAAATTATTTGGTGTTGGTATGTTTTTTCTTTGCCGACCTTAATGGCCATGGAAGTGACAAAGCCGTCTTGATAATAACCCCAGTTGGCTTTGGAATTTTCATGCAGGCCAAAACCAAATGGCACACTATGATCTCCCAAAATTATTAAGGTATAATTTTCTGTCGGAAATTTTTCTTTAATTTGTTCAAGTGCCGAACCAAGGTATTTATCTTGCAAATAAGTGGTGTCTACTAATTGATCAAAGGGAGTTTTTGGTTGAATAAAAGGAGTTTCCATTTCTTTATTGGCAGAAAGTTTAAAAGGCCAGTGATTGGTGGCACTGATAGCAATATAAATAAAATTACGAGTATTAGTGCTGTTGTTGTTGGCAATAAAATCAAAAACACGCTTGTAAAAAATATCTTCTTGATATCCCCACAGCAACTTTGGATCACCTGCTTTGGCAATTTCCGGTCCGTGGACTTCATCAAAACCGGAACCACTCATGAATTTACCTGTATCAGCAAAGGAAAGTTCAAGATCTTGAAAAAATAATGTCCGATAGCCGGCATTTTTTAGTATGGCTGGTAAGCAAAAAAGTTTTTTTTCACTATCATCATCTGATAATTTTGATCTGAATGATCCGGGCACTGAGCATAGGATATTTTCTTGAGCCAAAATCGTCTGCACATTATTGCTGATAAATTTTGGAAAATAAACATTTTCTTTGGCAAAATTCCAAAAATTTGGAGTGGTTGTTGAGTTGACCATTTTATCGGAAAAACTTTCCAATTGTAGAATAATAATATTATCAAGATATGATGGCAAGGGTAAATTTTTTTTATTTTGCCACTGAGTAATGGTTTTAGCTCGTGAGGTAATTGATTCGTTGATAAAATTTTTATAAAAAACTTGATAATAATCCATGGTTTTATTACTGGCCATAAAAGTTTTAAAAAAGAGCACAGATTCATTTTGGTAATATTTTGGAAGAAAAAACGATGAAAGAAAAAAAATAGTTATTAAAAAAAATATTTTTTTGTTTTTTCGGAATGGTGTGTAAATTTTAGATAAAAGATAGGCATAGGAGATTGATAAAACAATAAAAAATAAGATGATATAAATTAACAAACCAATAATACTGTTAATATCACCGAGGCAATTGGCAATAAAAAAGTAATCCAGACGAGTTTGGGTTGTTAAATAATAAAATAATAGGACAAAATGCCAAAATAAAAATATAGCCGTGATAAATATGCTCAAAATTCTATTAATATGAAGGCGATTTAATAGTAGAAGTAATAAAATTAGGGCGCAGGAAACTTGGAGCCATTTTATGATTTCAGCCGGTACATTCCAAGATAGTAAAAAACCAGCATAAATCCAAATAAATGAAATTGAATAAAATATTGCTATGCAAAAAAGCATAAATAAATCAGACGGCGGTGGTAGCCGACGTCTGGAGAAATCTTTTAGAAATGAAATTATTTTGAAACGATGCATTTTATCAACTCATCAATTTTGTTGAAAATTTTGGCATTATCTTTGTGTGAGTATTTTGTTAGTTTGGCTTCTATGGTTGGTAAATTTTTCATGAAGTCATTAAAATCCTGCTGGCAAAATTTGTAAGTGAAATCGCCATAGCCCTGTTTTTTTAAATAAATAGCATTGATGATTTGTTCTATTTGCCTTTTGATAGGTATGGCCAGATAAGGCTTTTTTAAATATAACGCTTCGCAAATCAGGCTCAGTCCGGCCGTGGCCACGACCGCTTGGCAATCAGAAAGATATTTTAGCCATTCGCTGGAGCTGTATTTTTTAAATTCCAAGTTGCCATCGGTTTTTTCTAAATCATAACCGAAAATAATAAATTTGTTGTTGAATTTTTTTAAAATATCGGCAAAGCCCTCATGATTTGATGGTTGATATACAAGGATATAATCGCCTTTTGTCGGCTGTAAGTCCAAAACTTCCTGTCGCACAATAGGCGGAAACAAAAAAGTATTTTTCTTTTTTATTTCTGTCTCAAAAAAAGAAGTCACCAAATAATACTTGGCGCCCCAAACCATGGAACGTACTATCATTTTGTCGGCTAGAAAATCTTTTTTATAATTGCCAGGCAAATCAATTTTTGTATTGGTGAGTTGGTGTTGATTGTCCAAAGAAATAAGAGGTTTCTTTTTTAATTTTGATAAAATGGTAGTGATTGGTTCAAAATCTGTAATCACCAAATCAGGGTTGAATTCTTTGAATTTTTGGGAAATTTTTTTGAAATCCCTGGTTTGTAAGAAAAATTGTTTGATATTTTTGATAAGAGTCTTGCGATATCTCAAACGATTATCTTGATATTCCAAATGTAAGCCTGGAATTTCAAAAGTGTTGAATTCTTCTTTCAAAAGGAATAAAGCTTGGCCATAGGCAAAAACCAGCACCTCATGGCCCTGAGAAATTAGGTATTTTATGATTTCTTTGCTTCTGGTGGAATGGCCAAAGCCTTGGCCGGCCACGCCGTAGATGATTTTTGACATACTTTATTTTATTATAAGTTTTTAAATCATAAAAAGCAACCCCGTTTTTTGCTTTTTGCACTTTCAAATGTTAAGATATTGGCATGGAAAATGAAGAAGACGATCGTTTTGTTTCAGCCACAGAAAAGCCAACCGATCAGGTGTTGGACAATGCTTTGCGTCCGCAAAAATTGTCAGAATATATCGGCCAAAAAACAGTCAAAGACAATTTGGAAATTTTTATGACCGCCGCCAAAAATCGTAATGAGCCTTTGGAACATGTGTTGATTTTTGGTCCTCCAGGATTGGGTAAGACCACTTTGGCGCACATTATTGCCAATGAAATGAATAGCGGTATCAAAATTACCTCTGGTCCGGCCATTGAGCGAGCCGGAGATTTGGCGGCTATTCTCACTAATCTGGCTGAAGGAGATATTTTATTTATAGACGAAATTCATCGGCTTAATAAGTCGGTTGAAGAAATTTTGTATCCGGCCATGGAAGATTATGCGCTAGATATTGTTATTGGCAAGGGCCCGTCTGCTCGTACTTTGCGTTTGGGTTTGCCACGATTCACTCTGGTTGGGGCTACCACCAAAATGAGTGGTTTGTCTTCACCGCTCAGGGATCGTTTTGGTAATATTTATCGTCTTGATTTTTATAATCATGAAGAGATACAACAAATTGTCAATCGCGCGGCCAAGATTTTGGGCATTGAAATTCAGCAGTCAGCCGCCATTGAAATAGCCAAGCGCGCCAGACAAACTCCGCGTATTGCCAATCGTTTGCTCAAGCGTGTGCGTGATTTTGCCGAGGTTAAAAAAGATGGACTCATCAATGAGGAAACAGCTAGTGAGGCTTTGTCTATGCTGGGTGTTGATCCAATAGGCCTTGATTCTCTTGATCAGCAATTTTTAAGATTGGTCGTAGAAAAATTTTCTGGTGGTCCTGTTGGACTAGGCACTATTGCTTCATCACTGGCCGAAGAAATGGACACAGTAGAAGAAGTGATTGAGCCGTTTTTGTTGCAACTGGGACTTATCAATCGTACAGCTCGTGGTCGTATTGCCACCGAGGCGGCTTATCGCCATTTGAATATTGAAGTGCCGGCTAATTATCAAGATAAATTAATTGGTTAATGAAAAGACTCAAAACTTCTGATTTTAATTATCATCTGCCAACAGAACTTATTGCACAAAAACCTGCAAATCCCAGGGATAGGGCTCGGTTGATGGTGGTTAATAAAAAATCAGATAAAATTGATCATGAATATTTTTATCAAATAATTGATCGCCTGAATTCAGGTGATGTTTTGGTTTTGAATGATTCCAAAGTGATTCCAGCTCGGCTGATCGGCAAAAAAGAAACTGGCGGTAAAATGGAAATTTTTTTACTTAAAAAAGATAAAACTAAAAGTAACTGGGAAGTATTAATAAAAGGTAAAATAAAAATTGGTCAAAAAATATTTTTTAAAGCAGGTATTGAATCAGAAGTTTTGAGCCAAAATGAAAAAACTTGGCTGGTAAAATTTAATATTTCCGACAAAAAATTATTAAGTATTGGCCAAACTCCTTTGCCACCTTATATAAAAGCCAATTCAAAACTGTCGGATTATCAGACAGTTTATGCCAAACACAGTGGTTCAGTGGCCGCGCCCACGGCTGGTTTGCATTTTACACCTCAGTTGCTTAAAAAAATAAAACAAAAAGGTGTCAGAATAGAATATGTCACGCTTCATGTGGGACTAGGCACTTTTTTGCCGGTCAAAACAAAATATATCCAAGAACATAAAATGCATAGTGAATTGGCGATTATTAGTCCTCAAACCGCCAAAAGCATAAACTTGGCTAAAAAAAATGGTCATAAAATAATTGCTTGTGGCACTACGGCCGTTAGAACTTTGGAAGCCATGAGTGATAACAAGGGAAATTTAAAATCAGGTCAAAGATGGCTGGATATTTTTATTTATCCTGGCTATAAATTTAATTTGGTGGATGGCATAATTACCAATTTCCATTTGCCACAATCAACTCTACTGATGCTGGTCAGTGCTTTTGCCGGCAGTGCCAAAATTAAAAAAGCCTATGCCCGGGCCATAAAAAATAAATATCATTTTTATAGTTTTGGCGATGCTATGTTATTAACTTAAAATATTTTTTCTTTTTTTGTTATTTGTTGTATAATATAAATAATGAAATAACTTATCCTCATGAACAGATACAAGAAATTTTTCAATCTGCTCAATCTTTCTTTGATTGGTATTGTTTTGGCCACCTCAGGCTTTGGTTGTAAAGCGCCCAGCGTTGATGTCACTAATGCTATGCAACCAATCACCTTGGAATATTGGCGTTCTTATGATGACTCAGACGCTTTTGCTGATATTATTACTGATTATAGAAAAATACATCCTAATATTACTATTAATTACAGAAAATTTCGTCCCGAAGAATATCAACAAGCGCTTTTGGATGCTTGGGCCGAAGATCGCGGGCCAGATATTTTTTCCGTTGATCAAAATTTATTGCGTCAATATGTCTCCAAAATTCAGCCAATGCCTGCACAAATTACCATGGCTTATCAAGAAGAACAAGGCACTATAAAAAAAGAAATTGTTTCGGTTTTACACACCAATACCACACCAAGCTTGCGCCAGATTAAGGACAGTTTTTTTGATGTGGTTTATAAAAATTCGGTTATAGATGGGCAGGTTTATGGTTTGCCATTGGCTCTGGAAACATTGGTTATGTTTTATAATAAAGATATTATCAATCGTTCGGGTATTTCTCAAATTCCTGTCACTTGGGCTGATTTTCAAACAGCAGTCAAAAAAATATCCCGCTTTGATAGTCAGGGAAATATTTTACAATCAGGCACGGCCATGGGCACTGGTTCAAACGTTGATAGAGCTTTTGATATTTTGTCAGTACTGATGATGCAAAATGGAGCTATTATGGCTAGTGCCGATGGTTTTCCAACTTTTGCCAATAAAATATCAGCAAATAATAAAGATACTAGTCCTGGTTTGCAAGCCATGCAATTTTATATTGATTTTGCCTCGCCAGAAAAAGATGTTTATAGTTGGAATGCCAGCAGTACTAGTGCAGGCAATGCTTTTACCAGTGGTAATGTGGGTTTTACTTTTGGCTATAATCATTCTCTTGCTTCTATTCGCGCCCAATCCCCCAGACTTAATTTTGGCATAGCGCCAATTCCGCAGGTTTCTCCGGATAATTCCAAAAATTATGCTTCTTATTGGCTGGAAACTGTGGCCAAAAAATCAAAACATCCGAATGAGGCTTGGGATTTTGTATTATTTACGGTCAAACAAGAAGAAGCTAAAAAGTATTTGGATAAAACTGGTTTGCCAACGGCCTTAAAATCGTTGGTCAGTTCCCAATTGGAAAGTGAAGATTTGTATGCTTCTGTTTCTCAAGCGCTCACGGCTAATAGTTGGTATATTGGCAAGAATTATCCGGCTACTGTGCAGGCTATTAGAGATATGTTAGATCAACTGCTCAAAGTGCTTCCTGATGATTTCCCCAAAGTTATTGCTATTGCTATTCAAAAAATCAATCAAACTATCAGATAATTTATGAATAAAAAAACAAAATTTATTTTAGCTTCATTTTTTACAGTTTTTTTATTTTTTACGGCTCTAAGTTTTTCTGCTCAAGCTGAAGGTTTGGTGCCTAAAGAATGTGCTGAAGGTACAGCCGAAAATTGTGGTCTTTGCAGTTTTATTTCTGTTTTTGTGTTGGCTTCTAATTTGATTGTTGGTTTGACTGGTGTGGCCAGTTTGGTCATGTTTATTTGGGGTGGTATGGAAATGATTACAGCCTATGGCAATGAGGCGCGCGCCAAAGCTGGCAAAGAAGTAATTACCGCAGCTATTACTGGCATTGTTATTATATTTTTAGCTTGGACAGTTATAAATTTATTGGTCACTTCCCTGGCTAAGGGTAAGGCAGATTCATGGTTTGATTGTAGTCAAGCCCTTGATTCTGCCAAATAAGTGGATAAGCTATTTGGCTAAACAGCCAAAATTTATTATAATAAAATAAGATAAATAACTTTCGCATTAAATTAAAATAAATGCGGCTATAGAAAGGGGGTGAAAAAATGAAAAAATTAACTGCAAAAAAAATTTTAGCAACCGCGCTCACGGTCATGGTTTTGTCGCTATTTGTATTGCCAGTGGCCGTTTCAGCCTCTAATTTTGGCGTAGGAGATGTTAATGTTGGTTTACAAAATACAAATCTAAAAAAAGCTATTAACAACATTATTCAAGTTGCTTTGAGTTTCTTGGGACTTATAGCAGTTGTCATCATCCTTTATGGTGGTTTTATGTGGATGACAGCGGCCGGCGATGCTGGCAAAGTTGATAAGGCCAAAAAATTAATCACTGCCGGTATTATCGGTATGATTATTATTCTTTCCGCCTATATTATTGCCAATTATATCTTGACTACTTTTGAAAGTAGTCTTACTTCTACTACCTAGTGTAAGAAAATTAATCAGGGAGGGGAATGTCCCTTCCCTGGTTAATACCTTAACTTAAAAATCAATAAAATTTTATATATGAAAGAATTAACTGCAAAAAAGATTTTAGCAACCGCGCTCACAATTGTGGTTTTGTCATTATTTGTATTGCCAGTGGCTGTTTCAGCTGGTGATCCATTTGGTATTAACAAAGTCACTGTTAGCGGTTTGGAAAAGACTGATCTAATGAAAGCTATTAATAATATTATTACAGTTGCCCTGAGTTTCTTGGGTATTATTGGTGTTATTATCATTCTTGACGGTGGTTTTATGTGGATGACAGCTGGTGGCGATGCTGGCAAAGTTGATAAGGCCAAAAAATTAATCACTGCTGGCATTGTTGGTATGATTATTATTCTTTCAGCCTATATCATTGCTAATTATGTTTTAGATACTTTTGCCAAAGAGCTTATTAAAGCTTAATAAGCTTCAAGTAGACTAATCTGTTATATGAATAAAACTATAAAATATCTAACGTTTTCATTTTTTTCTTTTTTTGTCTTGATGCAATCGGCCATAGCTGGCACTATAGCTAATTTAAAAAATGCCACGCCAGATCCGATAGTTGGCAATGCCGACCTCAATAAAATGATCGGTTTGGCTGTTTCTATGGTGGTGGGATTTGTGGGTGTTTTCTTTTTGGTGATTGTAATTTATGGTGGTTTTATGTGGGCCACGGCTCAGGGTGACGCTGGCAAAGTTGGCAAAGCCAAGGCTGCTATTACCAATGGCATTATCGGACTAGCCATTACTCTTGGTTCTTATTTGATTGTTAATTATGTTTTAACTGGTTTCGGAGTTAAATAAAATATTTATGAAACAAAAAAAATTGAAAATTTATATCTTAGCTATTTTGGTGGTTTTGGTATTTTTAGTAGCTGTCCCGCTTGTGGCTCAGGCCGAAACCGATATTGTGAAAAATTTAACTGGGGTTGCTAGTGCTGCAAAATTAACAAAAGTTGATAGTCTGCAGACACTGATAGGTAGAATAATCCAAACAGCTTTGGGTTTTTTGGGAATTGGTTTTTTGGGTCTGATTCTTTTTGGTGGTTATGAATGGATGACTGCTCAGGGTGATTCAGGTAAAGTGAACAAAGCCAAAGATCTGATCAAAAATGCCATCATCGGAGTGATTATTATTTTATGCGCTTATAGTATTACTTATTTTGTAATCAATGAATTACAAACAAATGTTAGTGGTAGTGGTGGCGATAATGCTGGTGGATTAACTCCAGCAGAGCAGGCTACTTTGTAGGCTGATACACTTACTACCTGGCCGTAGTATTAATTTTTTAATTTTTAAAAAAATAATAGACGCTATCTCAGTGATAGCGTCTTTTTGTTTGGGGTGAGTTTTTATCTGATAGTGAATGACCAGTCTGTGGTTATTTTTTGGTCATTGCCTGGCAAAAATGATTCGCAATTATTGCGTCTTTCATTGATGTCATGAAAAGCAGTGGTGCTGGTGCCTTGGGAGTTTTTGATTTCCAGAGTATGCCGACCTGGAGATAGAGTGACAAATTTAAAACCTTGACAAGGCACTTCAATATTTTGATTACCGCCGTCAATTGACACCCAATAGGTGTAATCGGCTCGGTTGAGCAGTATGCCTATTCTTGGCGAATTGTAGGTTGATTGGTAATTATTGCCATAACCACGTCTACCATAGCCATAACCGCCACTCTCGGCCGTACGACTGCGCAGACCTTCAACTTCTACTACTTTGTTGCCCACAAACTCGGCTGCCTCTGTTTTTCCACTGGCGTATAGTTGGCCGGCTTTGTTGATCTGCTCATAGGCCAGAAAGCCAGGATAGGCGTTTTGACCTTCTTGATGCCAAGATGGATCAACTGCCTTGCCCAGATTGCGTTGGCCATATGGTAGTCCAAAATACGAATCATGCGGACTGCTCATGAAAGTACAGCTAATTGCTGTTGTGGCCAAAATAGCCATTACCATTAGGTTTTTCATGTTCTACTCCTTTTTCTACTGTCTCTTGACGGTTTTTGGTTGCTTTTTTACTCACAAAATTAAAAGAACTTAACTGATTAGTATATAGCAGGTATGTTTTTTTGTCAAGAGTAATTATTAAAAAAATGGCTATTTTAAGCCATTTTTTAGGTTATTTGCTCTCTTTTTTAATTTCCAGATCTTTTTCAGGTAGTCTATGGTGGTTTGTAGTACATTGACTGTGCTTTTTCTCTTTTCATTTCTAAATTCAGACCAATTAACAGGCACTTCTGCCAGCTTGTAGCCAAGTTTTTCTGATAATATTATTAGCTCTGTATCTAGGAAAAAGCCATTGTCTTTTGTTAGGGGCAAAACAGTTTCTTTTATTTTTTGATTAATGGCTTTAAAACCGCATTGAAAGTCGGTTGTTTTGGTGTTTAAAATAGTTTGCGCCAAGAGCCGATAGGTGCGTGAAGACAATTCACGCCAAGCTGAGCGTTCTACTTTTGATTTATCCAAAAATCTTGAACCAATGGTCATGTCAGCACCGCCATTAATGGCTTGTATGAGCAGTTTAGTGTCATCTATTTCTACAGCCAAATCCACATCCATGACAATATAAATGTCAGCATTGTATTTTAAAAAAGCCTCACGCCAAGCATTGCCCTTGCCAGAGATGGGCGTAAAAAAATATTCCACCGGTAATAATTCGGTTGCTAATTTTTCTCCGATTTCCTTGGTGCTGTCATGAGAATTATTATCAGCAATAATAATTTGAAATTCATTTGGTGTGATATTATTTTGACACCAATTCAAAACAAGGTTGGTATTTTTTTCCAACACTAATTCTTCATTATAGACTGGTAAAGCAATAAGTATTTTCATAATTTAATTAACCTTATAAATAGTCGCCTCATTATCGTCATAAATTTCAGTAAAATAAAAGTTATTGGCTATATTTTTTAACATTTTCTGATTGCGTTTAGCAATCAAAACAAATTTGGCTTGAAAATCATTCTTGATAATATTATACACCTCATCAGGATTTTTACCATTAATAGTATCCAGCCATTTATAATACAAATCTGGATTTTGATAATATAAAAAAGTTGGATCCAAGCCAATGATGTATTTGTTTTTATTGTTGTTATAAAATAAAATTGGAAATTCATCCCAATTATTATGAAAGACAATATCACCTGCTTGCGAGTTTTGTTGTAAAAAGTTTGAAGCGTTTTGTAGATAATTTAAGCCATAGCCACTAGATATGGATGTTTTTTCAGTGATGGCCAGTCCAATTATACCGGCTAAGAGTGAAGTAAAAATTACAGCTGATAAAAAATATTTTAAAAATCTACTAGACCAAATTTCTTTAAGGTAAAGAATTTTTTTTATTTGTTGTAAATCACGGCGAACTTCTTTTATTTTGAACCCGGCTGTAAAAACCGTGGCTGAAAACAATACGGCCATGGGTATGAAATATTCTATATTACGGCGAGACTTCACGGCTGATAGTATAAACAAAAAAGCTATACTGGCCAAATATTTGGTGGCCAGTCCGAATTTTTTCCAGCGATTAAGAAAAATCATTCCTGATATAATAAAAATTATAAAAATAATTGCCATGGCTTTGACAAATTCCCAGGCCGTGAAAGGATACCATTCTGCGCCAACGGCAATGGGATTATTAAAATTCAGCAAGCCTATTTTTAGAATATGAACATAAAAAAAATCTAAATTTTGAGGAAAATATGGATTAAAGATTATGCCAGCTAATAGTCCTAAAAAGACCGCTGAAAATAATTTTAAATTGTCAGGGGAAAAACAATTTTTTATCCAAGTGATGATAAAATTTTTAATTTGAGTTTTCTTTTTTAGCTTAATGCAAGTTAAAATATTATCTAGCCATTTTTTATGATAATGATAAGTGGTTAATTGCCAGCTATTTATAAAAATATAAAGCATGGAAATTATTAGCAGTAAAAACCAGCCGTCATAAGTCCAAACATAAACAAAAGCTAAACAAAACAAAGAACGGTATTTTTTTGATAGAATAAAATAAATTCCCAAGAGCAGAATAATGATAGAGAGCGGTTGAGCTTTGACCAATGAAATACGAAAAACAAAAGCCGGAGCTGAAAATAAAAGCAGAGTAAACCAAAAAGCCCATTTGATTTTTAATTTTTTGAGCAACCAGAAAAAAGTTAAAATTAGTAATGAGGTTAAAATTGTTTGTCCTAGTTTTGCTCCTGCTAGTGGTGGCAAAAAATAAACAAAAGGCATGAGATAGACATGATAGAGAAAATGGTGGTCTATGTAATAATTTTGAAAAATAGTAAATGGCAAATTGTTAAAGTCTTTGATAATTCCCTGCTCGGTCATGAGCACGGCCATTTTGGTGTGATAAAAAGAGTCGGGGTCAGGAAATACCAAAGCCGATTGCATTATAGAGAAAAAAACAATGGAAAATAACAATAAAATCAGGCCAGCAGTCAGAGGATTGTTTTCTAAAAAAGCAGTCAATTGTAGAAGTTTTTTTATCATTTTTAAATCATAACAAAAACAGCGAGGATAGTAAAATCCTCACTGTTTTATGGTTAATTTACTTCTTTAATTCCGCTTTAAAGTAGTTAACAAAAGGAATACTGACTGGATTTTCATGATTCAGTTGAGCTAGGTAAAAACTTAACCAAGAACCAAAGGCTAATGTTTCAATAGAGGCAAATAAGCGGTCAGAATTTTTAGTTTGGTATTCAATCCAATTTATGTGTTGTTTGGCTAAAACTTTTTTGGTGACCGCAATTCTTTTGGCAATTATTGGTGCATAGTCGCCTGTTAAAAATAAAAACTTAATTTTGGAGTTTATGGCCTTGGGCAGTTTTAGTCCTTCCATTAAATGATGATTAAGCTCTGGAATTAAAAATGGCACGGCCAGATTTTTGGCGCTTTCATTTATTTGGTTTGATAGAATGTGTCCATTGGCTGACAAAAATTCAGCTGAGACAACTAGTGGCATATAACCTTGCAATTTCTTGGCAGAAAGAAGAGCTGGATTAGATGATGGTGAAGCAGATAAGCCAAAGTCATTGACAGCTTTTTTAGCTGTGGTGATTATTTTTTCTATATCTTTGTTGGAAAATTTTATAATTTTTAATTTGCTCATAATAGAAAGTATGGCACCGAGTTGTGCACCAACGCCATAGCGTGGCTGGTTTGAAGGGTTATATTTTCCATCAAGTTGAAAAAATGGCAGATTATTTTTTTGAGCCAGTTCTTTGATCGGCCCACCTTCTGATAAGCAAATAGTTTTTATTTTTTTTCTAACAGCTTCTTTTAGGCAACTGACTGTTTCCTCAGTACCGCCGGAATAACTGCAAATAATTACCAAGCTTTCACTGTTGGCAAATTTTGGTAGATGATAATCACGTATCAAGATAAAAGGGACGGAAATTTTATTGCCATAGACACTGCGAAATAATTCTGAAACCAAATTTGATCCGCCCATGCCACAAAAAATAATATTTTTGAATTGGCTATAGCCGACAGGTAAATTTATTTCTTGAGAAGATTCCCATGATTGTTTGATTTGTTCTGGTAGTTGCATTAGTGAAAGTGAAACCAAATCGTCTGTTTTTTGTTTTTTTAAATTTAAAGGTAGAACCGCTTTTATTTTTTTTAAAACACTCATATTAATAATAAAAAATTAATTATTTATGATTTAAGTTTATCAGAAAAAATGGATATTTACAAAGTTGATTTTTAGAGGTGATTATAATATAATAAAAACATTAAATCTTAATTATAGTTAGGAAAGAGTTTTATGTCTGGACACAGCAAATGGGCGAAAACACATCGCCAAAAACAAGCCACTGATGCCAAAAAAGGCATGGCTTTCACTAAAATAGCCAATCTAATAACAATTGCTTCGCGTGAAGGCGGTGGCGATATTAATGCTAATTTTAAACTGCGACTTTTGGCTGAAAAAGCGCGAGCCGCCAACATGCCCAAGGAAAATGTGGAACGAGCCATCAAACGAGGCACGGGCGAAGGCGCTGATGGCAAGGTTTTTGAAGAAGTCACTTATGAAATTTTTGGCCCTTCTGGCACCAAATTTATCGTTGAAGCTTTAACCGACAACAAAAACCGTACGGTCGGCGAAATAAAAACTATTCTCAATAAAAATGGCGGACAGCTCGGAGCTTTAAATAGTGTCTCTTGGATATTTAATCGTCTTGGTGTATCTAGTCTTGAGGCCGATCAATTAAAAGACAAAAATCATGATGATTTGGAATTAGTGCTGATTGACGCTGGCGCCCAGGATATTGAAAAAAATGAAGACGGTTGGGAAATTCGCACGGCTCCTGAAAATCTGAATCAAATCGTGGTGGCTCTCAAATCAGCTAATCTTGAGCCTAAGGAATCGTCTATTGTTTATTTGCCCAAAGAAATAATGTCTGTCACCGATGAAGACGGCCAGAATCAAATAGACAAATTTTATAATCTTTTGGACGACTTGGATGATGTCACTAATGTCTACACTAATGCCGATTGGTAAACAAATAATTTTGGGCATTGATCCCGGTATTGCCGATACGGGCTGGGGTTTGATTGAGGTAGAAAAAAATCAACTGACTCATATTGCGCACGGATCGGTCAAGACCGACAAAAAATGGCCACTTCTAAAACGTTTGGAAAAATTATCAATTGATTTGTCGCAGATAATTAAAAAATATCAGCCAGATAGGGCTTCGGTGGAGGAATTATTTTTTTGCAATAATGCCAAGACTGCTTTGGTGGTTGGTCAGGCTAGGGGCGTGGCTTTGCTCACCTTGTCTCAACATAATTTGCCTATGCAAGAATTCACACCGCTCCAAGTGAAGCAAGCTGTGACTGGTTATGGCCGAGCCGATAAAAAACAAATTCAACAAATGGTCAAAATAATTCTGCATTTGGAAAAAATTCCTCAGCCAGATGATGCGGCCGATGCCTTGGCCATTGCTATTTGCGCCGCTAATAATCGTTATTAAAATTTTATGTTTGGTATTTTTATTGCCATCGTCGCTTATTTCCTTAATGCTTCGGCCACAGCCATAGACAAATTTTTGTTGTCCAAAAAAATTACCAATCCCGCGGTTTACGCTTTTGTGATTAGCGCCCTAAGCTTGCTGGGTATTGTGCTGATTCCTTTTGGTTTCCATAGCTCTACTTGGATTCAGATTTTAATTGCGCTAGCTAATGGTATTGTTTTTGTGTTCGCATACTTATATATGTTCAAGGCGATTGGCCAAAATGAAGTCTCACGCATCACGCCATTCATGGGCGGACTTCAACCAATATTTATTTTTGCTTTGGCTGGAATTTTTTTGAAAGAAGTATTGCCTGTTCAAAGCTTGCTAGCTTTTTTAGTGATAGTTATTGGCACTATTGTTATATCTTGGCAAAAAAAAGGCAAGACATCATCTCGTCGCAGTTATCTGTTGGCCGCAATTTCAGCTTTCTTGTTTGCGGTTGCTATTACTCTTAATAAACAAGTTTTTAATGATCAGGGTTTTGTGACAGGTTTTGTTTGGACTAGAGTTGGTACTTTTTTGGGCGCGCTCCTGCTTCTTATTCCCTTAAAAAATCGTCAAGATATCATTAAAGAAATCAGGCATCCTCAAAAACAAAGCGGTTGGCTGTTTGTTGGCGGTCAGGTTTGCGGAGCTCTTAGTTTTTTGCTTGTTAGTTATTCTATTGCTGTTTCAAACAGTGTTGCGCTTGTGAGCGCTTTGCGTGGTTTGGAATATGTATTTTTGCTCTTAATAGTTTTGGCGCTGTCAAAAAAACATCCGCGACTATTGTCAGAAAAAATGACACCTCGTATTATTGCGCAAAAAGCCGTAGCCACCTCGCTTATTATTGTTGGCTTGATTATTTTATTTTATCAATTTTAAATTAACATGAATCCTAAAACAACAAAAAACGGTTGGCAGAAATTTTGGAAAATTTTCGGTTTAATATTTTTAGTCCTCGCTGTTATTGCTTTACTTATTTATAATTTGAATTTTGTACCGGCCAAGACTACTTGGGGTGTCACTTTTAGTCAACAATACACAACCGTTGAATTGGGTTTGGATTGGAAAGAAACTTATTTGGCGATTCTGGATGATTTAAAAGTTGATCATCTGCGTTTGTCCGCCTATTGGAATGCCAATGAACCGCAAAAAGGACAATATGATTTTTCTGATCTTGATTGGCAAGTTGATCAAGCTTCTCAAAGAGGTGTTAAAATAATTTTGGCTGTGGGCAGGCGTTTGCCTCGCTGGCCAGAGTGCCATGATCCTGTTTGGCTAAATTCTTTATCGGCTCAAGAACAAAAAGACAGTTTGATTTTATATATCAAAACCGTCATGGATCGCTACAAGAATAATTTAAACATTATCACTTGGCAAATTGAAAATGAACCATATTTAAGTTCGTTCGGTATGTGTCCGCCACCGGATAGGGAATTTTTTAAATCTGAAGTGGCGCTGGCTAAACAATTGACTAATAAACCAATTTTGGTCACTGACACCGGAGAATTATCAGATTGGCATTTGATCAGCCGGGCTGGCGGTGATATTCTTGGCACCACGCTTTATCGTGTGGTTTATAATCCGTATCTTGGTTATTTTCATTGGTTCACTCCGCCGTTTTATTATTGGATTAGGGCACAAGTCGCTACAACTTTTAATCCAGTTCAAAAAGTAATTGTGGCTGAGCTTCAAGGCGAGTCTTGGCACTTGGCCGGCAAAAATTTGGCTGGCATGAACAAGGCGGAAAGTGACAAATCAATGTCACTGGGACAATTCCAAGAAAATATTTCTTTTGCCAGCCGTTCTGGTTTTGATGAAGTATATTTGTGGGGCGTGGAATGGTGGTATATGCTCAAAACAAAACAGAACGATCCTAGTTTTTGGAATGAAGCTAAAAAAATGTGGCCAAATAAATAAATGAATTTAGTTTCTCAAATAGCAAAAAATACTTTTTATCAGATTTTCGGCCGGGTGCTCAGCACTATGCTGGGGCTTTTGACTGTCGGACTAATGACCAGATATTTGGGTACGACCGGTTTTGGTTTTTATACGACCATCGTGGCTTTTTTGCAATTTTTTAGCGTGATCATGGATTTTGGTTTGCAAATGACAGCAACTCAGCTTATTTCCAAACCAGGTGCTGATGAAGCCAAAATACTTAATAATGCTTTTACCATACGGCTATTGTCGGCCGTGATTTTTTTGGGCAGTGCCGTGGCTATCAGTTGGCTGGCGCCATACCCACTCATCATCAAACAAGGAATTTCCATTGCTTGTTTCTCTTTTTTATTTATTGCTTTACAAAGTATATTGGTGAGTATTTTTCAGAAAAAAATCAGCATGGCCAAAGTGGCTATGGCCGATGTTTGGGGCAGGTTGGCACTGCTCACCGGAGTATACTTGGCAATTTTGTATGGCCAGGATATTTTATTTATTATTTTGGCTGTGGTTATTGGCAGTCTGGTTAATTTTTCTATTATGTTTTGGCAAGCGCGAAAGTTTTATAGCGTGAAGCTGGCGTATGATAAAAAAGTTTGGCGACAAATTTATGATACCACTTGGCCACTTGCCATCACCATCGCTTTGACCTTGGTTTATTTTCGTGCCGACACTTTGATTTTGTCTTTGTTTAGAAGTCCAAGCGAAGTCGGACTTTATGGCGCTTCTTATAAAGTGGTGGAAATCTTGGTGCAATTTCCTTATATGTTTTTGGGATTGATGTTGCCACTCTTCACACAGTTTTTTGCCACCAATCGCGAACTGTTCAAAGTCACCATTCAAAAAGCTTTTGATTTTTTGGTGGTCATTACCATACCCATGATTTTTTCGGTAGTGATTCTTGGTCCGAAAATAATGTCGTTTATTGCCGGTGATGATTTTGCGGTTTCCGGAGAAATTATCAAGGTTTTGATTTTGGCCGTGGGTGTAATTTATATAAGCGCTTTATTTGGCTATGCTATTGTGGCTTGCGAGTTGCAAAAAAAGATGATCAAATTTTATGCCATTGATGCAGTGATTTTTTTGATTTTGTATTTAGTGTTTATTCCGTTGTATGGCTATTGGGCCGCGGCTATTTTGACTGTGCTTAGTGAATCTGTGATTATGTTTGCTTCTTGGTATATTTTGAAAAAATATATTCATTTAAAATTGCAATATAAGATTATTGGCAAATCATTTCTCGCTTCCATGGTGATGTCCGCGGTTTTGTATTTATTGTTTAACCAAAATTTGTTGACGTTGGTTTTGGTTGGAATGATTGTTTATTTCTTCGCGTTGTATCTTTTTAAAGGCGTGGATAAAGATTCTATTAGACAAATGATCCGTCTGCGTAATTCTTAAAGATTATGTCATATACTTTATTTTTAATTTTAATCTGTTTAGTGTTTGTTTTTTTGTCTTGGAAAAAACCGCTTAATGGCATTTATATTATCTCGGCAGTTTTGCCGACTTTTTTGTTGCGTTTTAATATCTTGGGTGTTCCCCTGACTATTTTGGAAACTTTAATTTTATTATTGTTCTTAATTTGTTTGGCGCAGAAAAAAATTGATTTTAAAAAGTTTTATAGCCAGCCATTTTTTTGGCCAACATTCGCCATTTTATTTTTTGCCACGATTTCAATTTTTACTTCGCCTGAGAAAATTGGTGCTTTGGGTATTTGGAAGGCTTATTTTATTGAACCGGTTTTATTTTTCATAATTTTAATCTCTAATATCAAGTCTAGAAAGCAGTTGGAAGGCGTATTTTGGGCACTAGGCGCATCTATTATATACTTGGGATTATTCGGCTTCTGGCAAAAATTCAGCGTCTGGGGCGTGCCCAAGGCCTTTCAGACCTTGTCAGGAGGCACTGATAGAGTGGTTTCTATTTTGAATTATCCTAATGCTGTGGGCTTATATTTTGGGCCGATTATTATTTTGTATGTTGGCTGGCTGTTTGCCTCGCTCAAAAATTTTACCAAAGTTAATAAGCAAGAAATTTTGTCTTTGTCTTTTAAAATTTTGGTGATTATTATTGGATTGCTGGGCATTGCCCTGGCCAAATCAGCCGGAGCTGTGATTTCTGTGGTAGTGGTTTTGACTATTTTGGGACTGCTAAATAAAAAAATCAGACCTTGGCTTTTGGGGTTAGTTGTAGTAGGATTACTGGTGTTCTTTTTAGACAATAATTTCAGAAATTATTTAATAACCAAATTGACACTCAATGAATATTCCGGTTTTATCCGCAGGCTTATTTGGCAAGAGAGTTTTAATATGTTAAAAGATAACTGGCTGTGGGGCGCGGGACTGGATGGCTATCAAACCAAGATTCTGCCGTATCATTCCAAAGCCTTTGAGGTGTTTATGTATCCGCATAATATTATTTTGAATTTTTGGAGTGAGGTGGGAATTTTGGGATTATTGGCATTTATATATTTAGGCGTCAAATATTTTTTGACTAACTTAAAAGTATTTATGGCCAAAGTTTCTGCAATTGATAGCTATCAAAAAGTCATGGCCGTCACATTTATTTTTGTATTAGTACAAATGATTCTGCATGGCCTGGTTGATGCGCCATATTTTAAAAATGATCTGTCGGTGTTGTTTTGGATATTCATGGCCGGAGCAATAATAAATAAAGAATTAAAAAGAGGATGAAAGTACCAGTGATTATTTATAGAAAATAAAACATGGAGAGGTGTCTGAGTGGTTGAAAGTACCGCTCTCGAAAAGCGGCAGGTCGCAAGGCCTCGGGAGTTCGAATCTCCCCCTCTCCGCAATTTTTCGAAAAGGGTTTCCGAACCAAAAATATGGTCGGCACGAAGTGCCGTCTGTTCTGAATTCCCCCCAAAAAGTCCTGAATCCAAAAGGGTTCGCCACGCAGAGCGTGGCTCAAAAAGTACGGTTCGATCTTTAATTAAAAAGTTCGAACCGACTTTTTTAAACAAATGAAGATTTTCTTCATTTGTTTTCTCGTTAGCCAATTCCACCATATGAATATTAGCTTTTAGAAAATTTTCGGTAAGTTCGAACCGATTATGAGATTTTTTCTCAAAAGCTGATAATTTCTCTTTTAAAAGTTGTTTTTGATTCACTAACTTATTTTTAGAATCACGATATTCTTCCAAAGATAAAACATTTTCTAAATATAAGTTCATCAGCTTCTCAACTTTTGAATCCAAAAGAGAAATTTCATCTTTTGTTTTTTGAGAAAAAATCTCACTCGATTGGGTTTCGGATGATTGGTCTTTTCTGTTTTCTTCAATCATCCAATTTGCCCAATCGAGTGGCAAAGAAACTTTTTTGATTTCTTCCTTAATTTGAGAAGTGATGATTTCTTCACGGACATATTTTTGTAAACAAGGATTTTTCCGTTTTGTACATCTCAAATAGTTATGACCTTTTTGTGTTTCGGTGGTAATGAAACATCCACATTCTCCGCAACGGAAAAATCCTCTATACAAAAATGGTTTAAGTCCTTTCGAGTGAGGTTTGGATTTTCTCATCATCACTTCCTGAACGGAATCAAAAAGTTTCTTTGTAATAATCGGTTCGTGTTTGCCTTCGTGGATTTCGCCGTTATACAGCATTAAACCCGTGTATATCGGATTTTTCAAAAGTTTTTGATAATTCGACACCGCAAGTTCCTTTCCGCTTTTTCGTTTCAATCCAAGTTCATTAAATTTGTCGCGGAGTTGTCGCAAAGTGAAATTTCCAGTTGAATATGCCTCAAATGTTTTCTTGATTAAAGGTGCGATATTTTCGTCGGGAACAATAACCCTATTTTTGTTTACATATCCAAGCGGAGCCATTTGAGGCCATATTCCGTCTTTCACTTTGTTGCGATGACCTCGCTTTATATTCTCACTCAAATTGTCCACATAATACTTGGATTGCGAAAAAGCGATTGAGAGCATGAATTTACCTTGCGGTGTCGGATCAAACCAAAAAGTTGGAAATTTCATTTCTGAAATTACACCAGTATCAACGAGGTAGATGATTTTTCCTCCATCTACCGAGTTGCGAGCAAGTCTATCGGGATGCCACGCTAAAATACCAGAAGCTTCGCCCTTTTCCATTCGCTCTATCATTTCGTTAAACACGGGGCGACCTGGTATTTTGGCGGTTTGCTTTTCGACAAAGACATATACCACTTCCAGTTGTTCTTTCAACGCGAGTTCCTTTAACTCCGATAACTGATCAGAAATACTACGAACCTGTCTGTCTTTGTCGTCCGTAGACTTGCGAGTATAAATGAAAAACTTTTTGGTTTGATTATTCATAATTTTGTATTGGCAAACGAGGAGCCACGCGGAGCGTGGCGAATCCTTTCAAAATCAGGATTTTTTGGGGGGAATTCAGAACAGACGGCACTTCGTGCCGACCATATTTTTGACGGAAATTTGAATTCCGAATTTTGGCGGTGTTTGTTGGACAAAGTTCGAAACTAT
>JBAXTU010000012.1:0-27891 GCA_037130015.1 bacterium
ATCTTGATGCGCCAGCTTCAACGCTTATAAAAATTGTCAAAGGTAAAATTGAAGTCTTACGTCAGGGGAGTGTGAACGTTAATTAGTTTTGGTTAATTTTTATTTTCTGATATAATAATAATATGATCAAACAAAAAATTGCTAAATACGATCTGGTCACTGTCGGTGGCATTACCCGCGACATTCTTTTTTATTCCAAAGAAGGTGAGTTGGTTAATGTTGGCCAAACAGTCAAACAAAAATTGCTGGCTTTTGAATATGGCGCCAAAATTTATGCTGACCGAGTGTTTATGGAATTTGGCGGTGGCGCTGATAATGTGGCGATTGCCTCTTCACGCCTAGGGCTTAAAAGCGCGCTCATTGCCAGAATTGGTGATGATGAAAATGGCCAATCCGCTATTAAAAATTTAAAAGACAACAGAGTTGATTTTTCTTATTTAAAAAAAGACACTGCCTCTCGCACTGGTTTTTCTGTTGTACTCACAGTCAATAATACAGCCAAAGAGCATGTGGCTTTTTTGCATCGTGGCGCCAATGAATTTTTATCAGCCAAAGATCTTCCTGAAAATTTAGAGACCAATTGGATTTATATTGCCTCTTTGCCGAAAAACGGTTGGGAAGCTATTATGACCAAAATTATTAAAATGAAAAAAAATCTGGTTTGGAATCCTGGCAAACAACAGTTGGAAGATTTGCCAAAACTAAAAAAGTTTTTACCATCAGTCAAAATTTTTATTGTCAATCATGAAGAAGCCAGTGAATTCAAAAAATTAAAAGATATAAAAAGTTTAATTACTCATATCAAAGCTTGCGGACCAGAGCTGGTGATTATCACCGATGGCGAAAAAGGCGCTTATGCACATGATGGCAAAAAGTATTATTTTATTAAGGCCAAAAAAACCAAACCTGTCAATACGCTCGGTGTTGGCGATGCCTTTGGCGCCAGTTTGACTTCGGCTTTTATTTGTGGTAAAAATATTAAAACAGCACTGGAGTGGGGCATTAAAAATTCTGCTTCGGTGGTGGGCCATATTGGTGCTCAGAAAGGCTTGTTAAGCAAAAAACAGATTGAGAGATAAATAAAGTCCGGAAAGGGAAGGAACGGACTTAAATAAAAAATTTGGGTCTGTTTTTTTATTATAAAAATTAATTAAATAAAATAATTTATAAAAATTATGCCAGACGCTAAAAAATACGTCTTCGCTTTTGAAGAAGGCAACAAGGACATGAAAGAAACTTTGGGAGGCAAAGGTGCCAACTTGGCCGAAATGACCAGTTTGGGAATCAAAGTGCCACCAGGCTTTACCATCACCACCGAAGTGTGCGATGTGTATTATAAAAATAATAAAACTTATCCAGCTGAAATCAAAGAGCAAATTGCTCAAAAACTTCAGGCATTAGAAACCAAGATGGGCAAAAAATTGGGCGATCCTACCGACCCCTTGCTTGTTTCTGTCAGATCTGGCGCGGCCGCTTCCATGCCAGGTATGATGGATACAATTTTAAATTTGGGTTTGAATGATCAATCAGTTTTGGGCTTAGCTGCTAAAACAGGCAACGAAAGATTTGCTTGGGATTCATATCGCCGTCTCATTCAAATGATGGGTGATGTGGTTTTAGAAGTTGAACATGCAGAATTTGAACATATTTTGGAAAGTGTCAAAGAAACCAAGGGCGCCAAATTTGATACAGACTTGACTGCCGAAGACTTAAAAGAAATTGTCACCAAATACAAAGCCAAGATCAAAGAAATCAAAGGTATTGATTTTCCTCAGAATCCTTTGGAACAATTGCAACACGCCATTGATGCGGTGTTCAATTCTTGGAACAACTATCGCGCTATCCGTTATCGCGAAATTAATAATATCAGAGGCCTACTCGGTACTGCCATTAACATTCAAGCCATGGTGTTTGGTAATTTGGGTGATGACAGTGGCACAGGTGTTTGTTTTACTAGAAATCCTTCAACCGGCGAAGCCAAATTTTATGGTGAATATTTAATGAACGCTCAAGGTGAAGATGTGGTGGCTGGTATTCGCACTCCACTTCCAGTGTCTGCTCTAGAAACTCAATTGCCAGAAATCTACAAAGAATTAGTTGATACTTGCAACAAAGTTGAAAAGCATTATCGCGACATGCAAGATATGGAATTTACCATTCAACAAGGCAAGCTATATATTTTGCAAGCTAGAAGTGGCAAACGCACCACCACCGCAGCGGTTCAAATTGCCGTGGATTTTGTGAGTGAAAATATGATCACCAAAGACGAAGCTATTTTACGCATTGATCCAAATCAATTGAATCAACTATTACATAAGCAATTAGATCCATTGGCTAAACAACAAGCCGAAGTGATTGCTCAAGGTTTGCCAGCCAGCCCAGGTGCGGCTGTCGGCCAAATTGTTTTCACCGCAGCCGAAGCTTTTGCCAAAGCCAGCACCGGTGCTAATGTAATTTTGGTTCGCACTGAGACTTCACCAGAAGACATTGATGGTATGCATGCGGCCAAAGGAATTTTGACTGCTCGTGGCGGTATGACTTCTCATGCAGCAGTCGTGGCTCGCGGTATGGGCACTTGCTGTGTAGCTGGTTGCGCTGATATTACAGTTGATGAAAAAGCCAAAACATTAACCATCAAAGCCTCTGGAATTATTCTTAAAGAAGGCGAAGAAATTACTCTTGATGGCGCCGATGGTAAAGTGTATGCTGGCCGTCTCACCACCAAAGATCCTGAATTGTCAGGCAACTTTGGTATTTTGATGGGCTGGGCTGATGAAGTCAGAAAAATTGGCGTGCGTACTAATGCTGATACACCTAATGATGCTCAAGTAGCTAGAAATTTTGGCGCTGAAGGTATTGGTCTTTGCCGTACCGAACATATGTTTTTTGAAGGTGAAAGAATTAAAGCGGTTAGAGAAATGATTTTATCTGCTGATATTACTGGACGCCAAAAAGCTTTGGCCAAATTATTGCCATATCAAAAAGAAGATTTTATTGGTTTATTTCATGCCATGGATGGCTTTCCAGCTACTATCAGATTATTAGACCCGCCACTTCATGAATTTTTGCCAACAGAAGAAAAAGATATTTATGATTTGGCCAGAGAAATGGAAGTTGATGTCGGGACACTCAAAGCCAAAATTGCTGATTTGCATGAATTCAATCCCATGCTTGGACATCGCGGTTGCCGATTAGCCGTCACTTATCCAGAAATTTATGACATGCAAGTGACTGCTATCATTGAAGCGGCCATTGAAGTGAAACAAAAATGCCCAAGATGCGAACGTTCCACTGAAGTCAAGCCAGAAATTATGATTCCATTGGTCGCTACTACCAAAGAATTTTCTATGATCAAAGAAAGAATTGTGGAAATTGTAGAAAAGAAAATGACCGAAGCTGGCGTGAAATTGGATTATAAAGTTGGCACCATGATTGAAGTACCTCGCGCCGCTCTCGTGGCTGATAAAATTGTTGAAGCCGGAGCCGAATTTTTCTCTTTTGGCACCAATGACCTCACTCAAATGGGCGCTGGTTTGTCTCGTGATGATGCCGGCAAGTTCCTCAAAGAATATGTGAATAAAGGTATTTATGAATATGATCCATTTGAAGTTTTGGATCAAGAAGGTATTGGCGAGCTTATCCGTATTGCCATCAAAAAAGGCAGGGGAGTGAAACCAGAACTAAAAATCGGTATTTGTGGCGAACATGGTGGAGAACCAATAACTGTAGAGTTTTGTCATCGTGAAGGCTTTAATTATGTGTCTTGCTCACCATTTAGGGTGCCAATTGCCCGTCTAGCCGGAGCTCAAGCCGCAATTAAGGAAAAATTGAAGAAGTAGAATAATAAAAAGAGGCGTTTTGTTAAAAAACGCCTCTTTTTTTGTCTAAATTTACTTATTAAATCTCAAATATATTGACAAAATATTATATATATGTTATCATGTTTAATTAGCTCTTTGACAAGGCAATTTCTGCAGTCGCTCTGTTGTGACTGTGGTTAGAATCAAAAAAAACAAAAAACAAAGCAACAAGAAGGAGAAATGACATGAAGACAGGTTTTACAGTGGCGTTTGTAATGGTTTTGGCAATGGTGTTGTTTGTCGGATGTCCGGCGGTTAATACGCCCAACATATGTCCAATAACCAACACCGATAATCCCGACCCAACAGTCGGAATTGACAACCCAACTAAGCCAGGAGACAAGTACACTGGCGGAATTGTCATCAAGGGCAACATGTTTGCCACGACAAAATCAGCAACTACGTCCGAAGATGCCACCATCGTTGATATGATGTTGGCACTTAAAGGTATGGCCACTAAACTAACTGTGGCCGTGTATCAGCCTGGTGGTTATGGTAAGGGTGGCGGAGGTAGTAATTTATACAACTACCACTTTGACATTCCTATTGCAACCAATGGCCAATTTGAAGGCCACTGTGGAGGAATTTTCCACGGAACATACCAAATTGACGTCAACTTTTTGGATGTTGATGGTGTCTACCTATTTAATGGTAGCATCAACGGAGTTAAAGTTGAGCCAAAAATTGAGACAGTGGTTTACGTGACAGCCAAGCCAATGCAGGTATATCCTTTTATTTTTTCAATAAAGGATCTGCCAGGTGAATATACAAACACTGCTAGCGACTACAAAATGTTGTTAGACGGAAGATATGGTTGTGGTTGGCAAATCAAAGATAAGCAGTTAGAAATAACCGCCTATCTGCCATTGGACTTTGTCGGCGGTGTACTAACACTGTCAGATGACAAAGGTCAAGGCTATTCAACAGAGGTTCCACTGACCATCAGTCAGTTGGATTGGTCAACAATGCAACTTAGCACTTGCATGATTTTTGACTATGTACCGCTCGGTGGCATTGACTTGACAGTCAGAATTGATGCGCCCTACGTATTAGGGAATGGCAAAAATTTTGGCAGTATCCAGGAAGCTATTGACGCCTGCGAGTCACCAGTCGTTGTTACCGTAGGTAACGGCGAATACAAAGGTCAAATCAACATACCGGCTACAAAGTCGGTCACAATAAATGGCAATGGTGCCGACACGACCATATTGTCTAATCCAGGCAATGTGATTTACTTCCCAAATTTTGGTGGTGAAGCTAATGCCGGAAATATTCTGAAGCTGTATAATCTTCAGGTTGTTTCTGAATATGGTATCGGTAATGGCGCCATCTTTACGGATGGTATTGGTTTGGAAATGAACAACTGTGTTGTTCATAGCAAGTCCGGCATAACCATGGTTACAACCAACTATGACCAAGCAGTGACAATTAGTCATTGCACGATTGTGGGCAGTGATTGGGGTAATGGTATTGCGACATACTTTGAACAAGGAGTTTCAATTACTGACTCCATTGTCATAAATGTCACAACTGGCTTCTTGTATCATAATGGCGATGCCAAAATAAGTAATTCGTTTTTTTGGAATGTCAATAAGTTGACACTCCAAGAAAATACCGGCATATATGATGCCTTGCCAGTGGATACCTCGGTACGTTACAACACTGCCGATCCACTTGTTGGACCAGACTTCCGTCTTCTACCTGGCTCGCCTTGCATTGGCACAGCCACTGATGGCGCTGATGTCGGCACTACCTTTAAAGGTTAAGCCAAGAAATTGCCTAACAAAATAAAACACCGCAGAGTCTCTACTGAGATTCTGCGGTTTTCTTTTTGTCTAAAAATATATGCCAGCCCACTTTTTTGTTTTTATAAAATATGCTAATATTAAACTATTAAAAAATAACCCAAATTTATGAGCATCTATTTCATTGGTGGAATTTTGTTGATTATGGTGGTAGCAGTGCTTATCGTTCAGGCCAAACTGGGCGGTTAATAAAAAACAAAAGTGTTCAAAAAATTTATTGACTCAACCACCAAATCCATCACTTCGGCGGCCATAATTATTGGCGCCTTGTCTTTGGTTAGTCGTTTTTTAGGAATTTTCAGAGACAGAGTATTAGCTGGCCAATTTGGTGCCGGCGATACCCTTGATGCTTATTATGCGGCTTTTCGTTTGCCGGATTTTGTTTATAATATTTTAATTTTAGGAGCTGTGTCTGCGGGCTTAATTCCTGTTTTTGCATCGCTACTCGCCGAACACAAAAAAGAAGACGGCTGGCAACTTATTAACAGTATTTTAAACTTACTTTCAATTGGATTGATTGTAATTTGTTTTGTTTTATTTTTTTCCGCTCCCTGGCTAATGCCTATTATTACCCCTGGATTTCCTCCGGAAAAAATGCACACTGTGATTCATTTATCTCAAATAATGTTTTTGAGTCCGTTTTTTCTTGGACTGTCAGCAATTTTCGGTTCAATTCTGCAATCATTCCGCAGATTTTTTGTTTATTCTATTGCACCGATTTTTTATAATATTGGCATCATCATCGGCGCCTTGTTTTTTACTCGCTGGTGGGGTGTTTATGGCCTGGCTTGGGGCGTGATATTGGGGGCGGTCATGCATATGTTGGTACAATTGGCGCCTACTTTTACAGTCGGTTGGAAATATACTTTTGCTCTTAATTTAAAAAACAAAAATGTCATCAGGGTTGGAAAATTAATGATTCCACGCACTCTAAGCTTGATGGTGACACAAATAAATTTTGTAATTATTACAGTGGTGGCCTCCACTCTTATGGCGGGCAGTTTAGCAATTTTTAATTTTGCTAATAATCTCCAAAGCTTTCCTTTAGGAATTTTTGGCTTGTCACTGGCTGTAGCTGCTTTGCCAGTTTTATCATCACTTTGGGCGGAAAAAAAGAAAAATGATTTTGTGGCCACGGTTTCCACTACTTTTAGACAAACACTTTTTTTTATTATTCCTATTTCCGTGCTTCTTTATGTGCTTCGTGCCCAGGTGGTGCGCGTTCTTCTGGGCAGTGGACATTTCGGTTGGTATGATACGCGCTTAACAGCTGCTTGCTTGGCGATTTTTTGCGTTGGCCTTTTTGCCCAAGGTGCTTTTCCACTCATTATTCGCGCTTTTTATGCCCTGCACAATACCAAGACACCATTTTATGTGGGCATAGGCACCATGATTGTTAATTTGATTTCCCTTTTATTTTTCAAATGGATTTTTAGCTTTGATAATTTTTTCAGTTTTTTTGCAGTAGCTATTTTAAGACTAACAGACCTAAACGGTTTAGTTGATTTTCGCGTTTTGGCCTTGCCTTCAGCCATTACAGTCTCTTCTATTTTTGAATTAGTGGCACTAATGATATTTTTGCGTAAAACAATAGGACGACTAGACGGTTATAAAATAATCAATTCTGTTTGGCGCATCACTTTCGCTTCACTTGGCGGTGGCTTGTTCGCTTATGCCTTGTTATATTTAATAGAAAAAATCGTACCCACTGAAAAGTTTTTTGGCATTCTTTCTCAAGGATTTTTTGCCGGCATGTTTGGTTTGCTAGGTTATTGTTTTTTGGGCTATTTGTTAAAAATGGAAGAAATGAATATTTTTGTGTCTTCGTTAAAGAAAAAATTGCTACGCTCGGCCAAGGTTATGGCTGAGGATAGTTTAAATGAAAACGACGGGGGAGCGTAAACAATTAAAAATTAAGAATTAGGAATTTTAAAACGCTAATATTTAGCGTTTATTTGATTTTATACCAGTTTTCTGTTAAAATTGAAAAATCAAAAACCACAAAATATGAACACAAATATTAGAAATTTCTGTATTATCGCCCATATTGATCATGGCAAGTCCACCCTGGCTGACCGCATGCTTGAAATTACCGGCACTGTCAACAAAAGAGACATGAAAGAACAGCTTTTGGATACCATGGACATTGAGCGCGAACGAGGCATCACCATCAAACTCCAGCCAGTACGCATGAATTATCATGATTATGAATTAAATCTCATTGACACTCCCGGTCATGTGGATTTTACTTATGAAGTTTCGCGCAGTCTCATGGCCGTAGAAGGCGCTTTATTACTTGTTGACTCAACTCAAGGCATTCAAGCCCAAACCTTGGCCAATTTGTATTTGGCTTTGGAAAATAATCTGACCATTATTCCGGTCATTAACAAAATTGACTTGCCAAATTCACAACCAGAAAAAACCGCCGAAGAAATTATGAATCTGCTGGGCTGTGAGCGTGATGAAATTTTTTCAGCCTCTGGCAAGACCGGCCAAGGTGTGGCAGAAATTTTACAAGCAGTCATAGATAAAGTTCCAACTCCCAAACGAGATTCTGAAAAACCACTCAAAGCTTTAATTTTTGATTCCATCTATGACGAATATCGTGGCGTCATTGCTTTGGTGCGAATATTTGAAGGCAAAATTAATGGCGGACAAAAAATCAGATTTGTAGCCACTGACATGCCAGCCGAAGCATTGGAAGTGGGACATTTTTCTCCCAAGTATATCAAAGACAAAGAAATGTTATCTGGCGAGGTTGGCTATATTGTCACAGGCCTGCATGATGTGGCTCAGTGTAAAGTCGGCGATACTATTACTCTGCTCAACGAAAAAGTTGAACCTTTGCCCGGCTACAAAGAAGTCAAACCCATGGTGTATGCCGGCGTCTTTTGCAAAGATGGCAGTGATTTTGGACGCTTGCGTGAAGCCATTGAAAAATTAAAATTAAATGATGCGGCTTTGGCTTATGAACCGGAAAATTCCCAAGCTTTGGGCTCGGGCTTTCGTTGCGGGTTTTTAGGATTACTTCATTTGGAAATTTTTCAAGAACGTCTGCGTCGTGAATTTAATTTAGATTTGGTGGTCACTATTCCGAGTGTGGCTTATCGCGCTTATTACAAAAATGGCAAAGTAGAAATGCTTTACAACCCATCAGCTTTTCCTGACAAAACATTTTTTGACAAGATTGAAGAGCCGGTCATGAAGCTGGATATTTTTACACCCAAAGATTATATTGGTAGCATCATGCAACTTTCAGCCGAAAAAAGAGGGGAGTATCTTAATACTGAATATTTAGACGACAAACTAGCCATTTTGCATTATCATATTCCTTTGACTCAACTGATTGTGGATTTTTATGATAAACTAAAATCAATTTCAGCCGGCTATGCCTCTCTCAACTATGATTTTTTCGGTTATCAAAAAGTTGACGTGGTCAAAATGGAAATTTATGTGGCCGATGAAAAAGTAGAAGCCTTATCAGTTATTATTTATGAAGACTCGGCTTATCAAGCCGGCAAAAAAATCGTAGAAGTTTTAAAAGAAGCTTTGCCCCGACAGCAATTTGTGGTCAAAATTCAAGCGGCCATTGGTGGTAAGATAATCGCTGGAGAGAGAATTTCGGCTCTAAAAAAAGATGTCACGGCTCATATGTATGGTGGTGATTGGAGTCGCCGAGCCAAACTTCTAGACAAACAAAAGAAAGGCAAGAAAAAAATGATGGGCCTAGGCAAAGTGGATATTCCGCCAGAAGCCTTTTTAGCAGTTTTAAAAAGATAAAAAAATCAGCTACCGTAGCTGATTTATATCCTACTAAATTGTCATTGCGAGCGCATCCGCCAGCTGGCGGAGGAGTGTGGCAATCCCGTAGCAATAGAAATAACTCGGGATGACATTTAACCAAACATTGGCAAGATAGTAAAAAAGATCATGGCCAAAATCATAAAACTGGCCAGAATACTCCAAGCAATTTTTATCAATCTTTTCTTTTTTATTTTTTTGAATTTCATAAGTTAATTATAAAGCAACAACTCATAATTGTCAAAATATGAACGCCATAATTTTATGCGGGGGATTGTCCACTCGCCTGGGAGAAATAACCAAATCAATACCCAAAACCCTTTTGGAAATTAAAGACCGGACCGTTTTGGACTGGCAATTGGAAAAAATAAAAAGCGCTGGCATCAATGAAGTGGTTTTGGCGGCCGGACATTTATCTGAAGAATTAAAAAAAGAAGTCGGCTATCAAAAAAACGGGGTCAAGATTATCTATGCAGTGGAGCCGGAAAGACTAGGCACTGGTGGAGCCATCAAATTTGCTTGGAGTTTTGTAAATAACCCTGACGAACCAGTTTTAATTTTAAACGGCGATATTTTATCAGCCATTGATTTGTCAGAAATGATAAAATGTTTAAGACCTGAGAGCGAAGGAATTATTTTGGGCGCCAAGGTTGAAGATGGGACCACTTATGGCACGCTTGATTTTGATAATAATAATCACTTGCTGGCCTTCAGAGAAAAAGAAGGCTTGTCTCAGCCCGGCTATATCAATGGCGGTTTTTATTTGTTTAATCCTAAAACTAGAAAATATTTTGAAGATATTGTAGAAACAAAATTCAGCATTGAATATGATGTTTTTCCCAAGATGACAGACCTTGATGTTTACGCTTCTGATCAGTCATGGATAGATGTGGGCGTGCCAGAGAGACTGGAATGGGCTAGAAATAATTGGCAATAAAAATGAAAGAAAAAAAATGGCAAATATCACCAAAAATAGATCAAGAACTATTGGAAAAATTTCCAGAAATCAATAGTTTGATTTTGCAATTGTTAAATAATAGAAATATTAAAACTCAAAAAGACATTGACGCTTTTTTAAATCCCAATTATGACGAGCAAGTAGCTGATCCTTATCTATTTAAAGACATGACCAAAGCTGTAGAACGTCTGATGATGGCCATTCATAACCATGAAAAGGTGATGATTTATGGTGACTACGATGCGGACGGTGTTTGTTCTACTGTAATTTTATATCAAACGCTAAAAGCGTTGGGATTAGATTTGGATATTTATATTCCTTTCCGTGAAAGCGAAGGTTATGGCTTGAACACCAAAATTGTTCAGCAGATTATTAACCAAGGATTCAAACTTATTATCACAGTTGACTGCGGAGTTTCCAACAAAAAAGAAATTGATATTTTTAATGAGAGCGAAGTTGATGTGATTATCCTTGATCACCATGACGAACCACTAGAACTGCCATCAGCTTTAGCCATTATTAATCCATCGCTCAAAAATTCAGGTTATCCGCCAAATAGGCTTTGTGGCGCTGGCGTGGTTTTTAAATTTGTTCAAGCTATTATTATTCATCAAGAAAAAGAAGATAGCCCCATCAAACTGCCGTTTGGTTTTGAGAAATGGTTATTGGATTTGGTAGCAATTGCCACTATTGGCGATATTGTACCACTCATCAATGAAAACAGAATTTTGGTCAAATATGGACTGACCGTACTGGCCAAAACCAAAAATTTGGGATTAATAAAGCTAATGGAAGTTGTTAATAATCAATATGGACAACTAGACTCGGAATATGTGGGTTGGCGACTGGTTCCGCGACTCAACGCCGCTGGTAGGGTAAACCATGCCAATGTTTCTTTTAATCTACTAGTCAGCTCTACCGAAGAAGAAGCTGAAAAATGGGCCAAAACTCTGGATGATAATAATAAACAACGACAACAACTCACGGAAAAAATGCTCTCCGATGCACTCAGTCAAATAGGGGAGCCGACCGATGAACAAAAAATCTTAATAGCTATTGGCGACTCTTGGCCAGCTGGAGTGGTCGGATTAGTAGCCGGAAAAATGTGCGACCGTTTTGCCCGTCCAGCTTTGATTTTTGGTCGGAGCACAACAGACGAAGGAGAAATAAAATACACTGGCTCTGGCAGGAGCATTGCCGGTTTTGATGTCACACAGGCACTCAAAGATTGCCACGAATATATTCTGCGTTTTGGCGGACATCCACAGGCTTGCGGACTCACTATTATGGGTGATGAAAATTTTGAAAAATTCAAAACCAAAATTTCTGCCCTGGCTAGTGAACGCCTAATCAATATTGATTTATCAAAAGTACTAGCTATTGACGCCGAAATAAAACTAAAAGACATTTCTTGGGAAGCGATCAATGAACTGCAAAAATTTGAACCATATGGCGAAGGCAACCGCGAGCCTTTATTTTCTGCTTATAATTTAAATATTGAACAAATACAAACAGTGGGCAATGATGGCAAGCATCTAAAAGTTTTGGTCAGCCAAGACAGTGTGCCGGAATTTCACAAGCTTATCGGATTCTCTTTCGGCGAGTGGTGTGCTAAACTTAATATTGGAGACAAGATTGATATTGTATTTGAACTAGGCATCAATGAATGGAATGGCAATCGCGAAATTCAACTCAAAATTGAAGATTTAAAAATAAGTGAAAAATAAATTGTATGGCCAAAGCCACTCTTCATACCGATGGCGGAGCGCGCGGTAATCCTGGTCCAGCTGGTATTGGCGCGGTCCTAAATATTGACGGCGAAAAAAAATTCTACAAAAAATATATCGGCGAAACCACCAACAACCAAGCTGAATATCAAGCTTTGATTTTGGGACTCACCAAAGCCGAAGAGCTTGGTATTCAAGAAATTGATTGTTTGCTTGATTCTGAACTAGTAGTCAAACAACTAAACAGGCAATACAAAGTCAAAGATGCTGGCTTGGCCATTTTGTTCGTCAAAGTCTGGAATTTGGCGCAAAAATTCAAATCTATTTCTTTTAAACATATTTATCGCGAAAACAACAAAGAGGCTGACGCCCTGGTCAACCAAGCTATTGACGAAAAATAATAAAAAATATGGTATAATGACAATATGTCTGAAACCTTATCACAAAAATTCAACGAAAAAGAATTAAAATTAAGTTATTGGTTTAACAATAATAAATTTTTGTTGCGTAAACAGTTCACTATTTTTTTAATTTTTGTTTGTTTGGGATTATTTGCTTTTATTGCTTGGCAGTCTTTTTTTTATTCTTTCAACTACCAACGAGACGAAATTAATTTGCACAACCTGGCATTATTAAATAATCCTTCCTCAAATTATTTAAATATCAATCAACCAGCCAACTTGCAAATTTCTACAGTCCAAGCTTTATCTGGCCGAGATGAAGGCTATGATTTGGCAGCCATGATTGCCAACCCTAATAAAAACTGGTTAGCAACTTTTGATTTTGCTTTTACAGGTGCGAATACTAGCACTCATTGGCGTCAAGGTTTTACCCTACCAAGTGAACAAAAATATCTGATGGATTTTGGCATTAACAGTGGACCAACTTTGGAAATTAAAAATATTAAATGGGAAAAGTTAAATAACTATCAACAGTTGTATAAAAAACGCTACAACTTTATAGTTGTAAGTCAAGATTTTAAACCCACAGCCAGCTCCAGTGAGCCTAGTCGCGCTAATTTAGTTATTACTAACAATTCAGCTTACAGCTATTGGAATGTAGAAGTAAAAATCTATCTTTACAGTGCCAGTAATTTAGTCTCTGACAATGCTATTACTGTCAATGAATGGCCGGCCGGAGAAACTAAAAATTTACAATTATCTTGGAATAACAATCTGCCAAGAATAGATAGTATGGATACTTTCGTAGAAGTAAATTTTCTGGATCCTCACAATATCAAACCGCCGACAGGACAAAACTTAATAGACAGATAGTATTTATGCGAATAGAAGAAGAAATTATTACACCAATCCAGAATACCACGACAAATTTCAACTCAGCTCCAATCAAGCAGGGTGGCGGTTGCCGTAGATTTTTGGTAGCTGTTTTTTTGGCTTTTACGGTAATAATAGTAGCTGTTTATGTTTTAATAAAACTAGCTATTGGACCAGTTATTCAAATAGTTGATGCTGTGCCAGCTGATTTTCCGCAAGAACTATCCTGGCTTGATTTTAATAAGGCCACTATTAGTGTCCAACCAGAACAAGCTAGAGAAAAAATATTAAACATACTCAAATTAGTTCCTGACCAAGCACTAGGCTGGCTAGCTAATTCCTCGGCTTTCCGTTCAAAAATTCTAGCTTCATTCCAAGATAAAATACAATTGCCAGCTGATTTTTCAGTAGCTGATCTCAAAAAAACATTGGCTTCAACAGATCTAAGCCAAGTTAAAACCGTTTCCTTGTCGTGGGACTCAATGCAAGGCGCCAAAGAATCAATAGAAAGCCTATATAAACAAGAATTAGCCAAAAATGGCTTTCAATATAAAGAAAATTTAGGCGACTACAATATTGATTTAAGTTTTTGGAAAGATGATGTATTTGGTTTTGCAGTTTTTAATGATATTAATCAGATCACCACTTCCAGCCAAATCAAAATGGTGGTTAACTATTTAAAAGATAATATTGTGCCAAAATTATATCCACCAGAATCTTATCCATCATCAACCGACTCGCTTATAGAGCCAATTACTAGTTCAACTGTTCAATAAAATATGAAAATTGAAATATTAGGAGTAAAAATAAATATAATAGATTTTGAAGAAGCCATTAAAAAAATTGAGGAATTTTTGCTCTCTGATTCTTCACACCAGGTGGCCACAATTAATCCTGAATTTGTCTTGTCGGCTCAAAAAAATAATGACTTTAAAACAATTTTAAACAATGCTGATTTGGCAACTTGCGACGGAGCAGGTCTTAGTTGGGCTGGAAATTTTCTTTATTGCGCCAAAATGCCACGAGTGACTGGCGTTGATTTGACTGAAAAATTATTTGTGCAACCATTATCAAACTCAAAAATATATCTACTAGGTGGTGATGACGAGGTGGCAAAAGCAGTAAAAGACAAATATCTTGATGCTCCTATAGTCGGTGCTGAAAATGGGGGACAAATAAAAACTGGAAGCTATTTGCTGGAAAATAATAAAGAAGTATTAAGTCGTATCAATCAAAGCAGAGCCAATATTTTATTGGTGGCTTTTGGTCAGATCAAACAAGAAATGTGGATAGCTAATAATTTAAAATTTTTGCCAAACATCAGGGTGGCCATTGGCATTGGCGGGACTTTTGATTATTTATCAGGACGAGTCAAAAGAGCGCCGGCCTGGATGAGACACCTGGGTCTGGAATGGCTGTTCAGATTATTACACCAACCCAAAAGAATAACTAGAATTTTTAAAGCAACTATTTTCTTTGTTTATAAAATAGTTAGAGAAAGACTAAAAATTAAAAAAACTTGCCATGTTTAAACTACCTTTAATTAAACAAACAGTACGTACTCGTTTTGCTCCCAGTCCAACTGGCTATTTACATGTTGGCGGATTGCGAACTGCTCTTTATGCATATCTATTCGCCCGTCAAAATAAAGGTACTTTTGTGCTTCGCATTGAAGATACCGACCGAACTCGTGAAGTGCCTGGAGCTGTGGAAAATCTACTAAAATCACTAAATTTAGTGGGTTTAAAGCCAGATGAGGGCGTAATATTGGGTATTGATGGCAAACCCTCTGAAATCGGCCATTTTGGGCCTTACACGCAGTCCCAGAGGTGGAAAATATACCAAAAATATGCCCAAAAACTGCTAAATGACGGCCATGCTTATTGTTGCTTTTGCTCCGAAAGCAGATTGGAAGCTTTAAGAAAAGAGCAAGAAACAGCTGGCAAACCAACTCATTATGATTGGCATTGCCGAAAATTCACCAAGGAAGATGTACAAAAAAGACTGAATCTTGGTGAAAAATTTGTCATTCGCCTAAAAGTGCCAGAAAATGAAGAATTAACTTTTACTGATTGGGTAAAAGGGGAATTAAAAGTAAACACCAACGAAATTGACGACCAAGTACTTATCAAGTCAGATGGCATGCCAACTTATCATTTAGCTAGTGTCATAGACGACTATGAAATGAAAATTACCCATGTTATCAGGGGTGACGAATGGTTGCCATCAACACCAAAACATATTTTATTATATTTAGCTTTTGACTGGACCGCGCCACAATTCATTCATCTGCCACTTATTCTCAATTCTGATAAATCAAAATTATCCAAACGACAGGGTGATGTATCAATTGAAGATTATTTAGCTAAAGGTTATTTGCCAGAGGCCTTATTGAATTTTGTGGCTCTACTGGGTTGGAATCCTGGTACCGAGCAAGAATTTTTTTCATTGCCAGAACTTATTAATAAATTTGATATCAATAAAATCCACAAGTCAGGCGCTGTTTTTGATTTGCCCAAGCTTGACTGGATGAATAGGGAATACATTAAAAAAATGCCATTGCCGGTTTTTGTTGAGGCAGTCAAGCCATTTTTAATAAAAAATAAAATCAATTGGCCAGGCGATATTAATGTGCAAAATGCCTTATACCTGGAACAGCAAAGAATCACAACTTTATCCGAAGCCGGGCAGGGGATAGGCTATTTGCTGACCAATCAACTTTCATACGATCCGTCTCTCTTAGTTTGGAAAAAATCAGATAAAGTCGCAATTAAAAACAATTTAAATTTATTAATTGATCATCTTAAAACTCTTGAAATCATAGATTTTAATAAAGAAACCCTAGAAAAAAGCACCTTAGACTTTATTGCCAAAAATAAATTATCCAACGGTGAAGTGCTTTGGCCAATGCGGGTGGCTCTGACCGGACTAGAAAAATCACCCACACCATTTGAAGTGGCTGAGGTTTTGGGACAAAAGAAATGTCTAAACCGATTACAAACAGCTGAAAGTTTGCTATAATTATAATAAATAGAGTACCAACAATTATTACCATGCTTGATAAAAAAATAAACTTATCAAAATTTTTAAAAGTCACCAGTTTGACTGTTTTATTATTGTCAGGCGGTATTTTTTTGTGTTTTCAAAATATTTTAGCAGCCACCTCCACTGGTGCGACACTCAACCCTTCATCTGCTCCGCCGGAAACTTCTTCTTCAAATGGACCAAATCAACAGCTAATTGATGATCTAAACCGCCAAATCAACGAGCAACAAGCTCAAATAGACCAAATTGTGGGCCAAATTAATGGCTACAAAACAGGTTTGCAACAAGCACAAGGACAATCAATAACTTTGCAAAATCAAGTAAAATTGTTGAATAATCAAATCGCTCAAGCCGAATTAAACATTGCCAGCAAAAACGCCGAAATCAAACGTACTAATTTGCAAATTCAACAAGTGCAACTGGAAATGAAAAACAACCAGGACATAATTGAACGTGATAAAACACAAATAGGGGATTATATTAATATTTTAGACAGATATGATCACAAAAGTTATTTGGATGTGGTACTGAGCAACAAATCATTCTCAGAATTTTTTGATCAAATAAAATATTTGGAAAGCATTCAAGGTGATTTACAAACAACACTTAATCAAGTACAAGAAACCGCAATCAAATTGGCCAGCCAGAAAAAAGATCTTGATGACAAGAAAAAACAATTATCTGATTTACTCAATAAGCTTGAGGATGCCAAACTAGTCTTTGAAAATCAAAAAGGAGAAAAAACCTATCTAGTAGCTGAAAGTAAAGATTCGGAACGTAAATTCCAAAGTGTAATCACCGACTTGAAAAAAGTCCAGCAATCAGCCAGCGCATCTATTGCCTCATTAGAACGCCAAGTACGCGCCGAGCTCAATAAAAACAGTTCCACCAACAAACTTTCATCCATGGGCAATGCAGTTTTATCTTGGCCCACAAGTGGCAGAACCATCACAGCAATTTTTCATGATCCAACTTATCCTTATCGCAATATTATTGGTGAGCATTCAGGCATTGACTTAGGCATTGGCATGGGTACGCCAGTCAAGGCGGCTGAGGCTGGTTATGTGGCCAAAGTAGCATTAGGCACCAAGTGGTATGGCAATTACATCATGATTATTCATAATAACAATTTATCCACGCTATATGCACATTTGAGCAGTACATCTGTTGAAGGCGATCAATATGTGGCCAAAGGGCAGGTGATAGGCTATAGCGGTAGCACAGGCTTTTCTAGTGGTCCTCATTTACATTTTGAGGTGCGTTATAATGGCGTGCCAGTTGATCCACAAAATTATTTACCATAAAAAATTTTAGATAAAAAACACGGCTGAATAAAGCCGTGTTTTTTTTGATTATGCAATTATTTTTGACCGCTATGAAAATTCTTATAAACGTCTTTTAAATGCTTATTAGTCACGTGCGTATAAATCTGTGTAGTAGCTATATTTTTATGGCCAAGCAACTCTTGCACCGAGCGAAGATCAGCGCCTTGTTCTAAAAGATCTGTTGCATAGCTGTGACGCAAAGTGTGTGGTGTAGCATCAACAGGCAACCCTGACATGCTAACATATTTTTTAACCATTGCCTCAATTGCACGCGGGCTGAGTCGATGTTCATCATTTTCACCACCAGGGCGGTAGTTAATGAACAGGGGAGGGAAGAGATCATTTCTAGTCTTTAAATATTTACCCAACCATTCTAGTGATCGCTGAGAAAAATAAACAGTCCTAGCCGAACCACCCTTGCCATAAATACTTAATTCCTGGCTGTGGATAAAATTTTTAGGATTAAACTGACGTGTGTTAAGCGAAGTTAATTCTGAGATACGGAGTCCAGTAGAGAAGAGTACCTCAAGAATAGACCTATCACGTAAACCTGGAGCATTAGTAATATCCGGCATTTCTAATAACTTCTCTATTTGTTCAAACTTTAAAAATTTTATTTTTTTATCTTTATCGGTTAATTTCGGTAATTTTATTTTTTCTGCTGGCAGGGCAGTGATGTCCTTATAAGCAAAATAATTCAAAAAATTTCTTAAAGCACGTAGGTAATAGCTCTGAGTTGTCTTTTTTAGGTATTGACCCCTATCATCCTGTTTACGCGATAAATGAAGCCTGAAGTCCCAAATATGCTCAGAGGTGAGCTCATGAGGCCTGAGACCTTCTAATTTATTATCTTTGAGCCAGTCCACAAACACTTTAAGAAAATTATGATAATTTTTAGTGGAGACAGGGCTTAGACCTTTTTCCACTTCACAATATTCAAGAAAATCCGGTATTTGTTTAATTAGTGGTATATTAGAGTTTTTCATATTTTATAGCCATGACGACGATTATCCTTTGTTATACGAAGTTAACTATATTATAAAAATAAATGAATCATTTGGCAAATACACTTATCCCCAACTCACTTATTTATAAAACACCTTCTCCCCGAATCGTAAGTCAATATAGTTTATTTTTTGATTTTTAATTTGTTGTTTTAGAACCAATGACAAATTATTAAGCGCTTGGTCTATTGGCTGATTAGTATCAAAATAAGCCCGCCACAAATCACGAGTCACCAGTGTCACCTCATCCCCTGCCATGGTCTCATAACCGCGCGCTTGCAATGAGTAGTAGGGCGCCTTTCTATTTAATTCCAAAATAAAATCAACCATTTCTCTGGAAGTAATTTTATCGCCAACATTAATTTGTGATTGAGCCACGTTAAGAATTGGCAATTTGTCAGTATAATCCCCTATTAAATTCTGATCAACTTGAGCCGTGATTTGCCCATCTTCATCAGTCAAATAAAATTGCTGGCCATTATAAATAATCAAAAATGACGGCTTGGAAACAGCCCAGACTCCAACAGTTTTCCAGCCACGACTAACAGACAGATTTTCTAATTTAAATTTACTATTTAATTGTTTATACAGGTCGCCAGCGCTGAAAAAAATCATGTTTTTTTGCGGCAAAATAAAAAAACGCCAAGAGTTTAAATTATCATTAATGGCACGGCTGAAAGCCGTATTATCAATAAGTTTGTCCGTAGAAATTTGGACATTATTAATCCGAAATAAATCACTGTAAAACACCACATAAAGCACCAACAAGCCGGCGATTATTTTAAGATACAAAATAGTATTAAAGCCAATTTTCTTTTGATGAGGACGATTAAAATAAGGATTAGTGAAGTCCTTTTTTTGATAATCTTTTTTAAGACCGCGACGTTTAAAAACATTCAAGAGCCGATGCGAAAAAGATGGTTTAATTGGCTTATTTTGTTCGTCTTCAATCATTATTGACAGAATGTTATTAATTTGTTATAGTATTAATGTTGTTAATTTTTGTTCATTAAACGCAGTAAAAACCGCAAAAAGAAAGTGAGGCAAGAATGTTTGGAAGAAAAAAACAAGTAAAAGTCACCATTAACCACCAAGCACTTATAAGAAGTCATCTTTTGGAGGCAGTAAAATACATTACTGTCTTTGGCGGTGACGAAGACACAATTATCAATCTGGCTCACGATCTTGATCGTCTAAATGTGCCAAGAGTTGAAATTCTTCGCGCTGTCAATGAAGCCAGAGCCGATTGGAAAAGTGGCAAAGTGCAAGAGGTCATAGGAAACGATGAAGTGGAAATACCAAAAAATATAATCCCCTTTTACCGCCTATCCAATGGCAAAATCAACATTGATAATTGCCCTGAAGGCCGTGGATTAACCATCGTCTCAATGGCCAAAGAAACACTCTAATTAGTGTTAACTCATTTTCGGGCTGCGGTTAGTCGCTTCTTTTGGGAAGGAGCGACACACCGGGTTGGTTTTATACCGCCCGGTTTTTTTATTATTTTTTTTATTCTACACACTATCTCATCTGGCAAGACTTCTGTTTTTGGCCAAAAACCCACAGCGCCAAGCTTGGTGGCCTGGTCTATTAAGGCTTTTTTTATCAGATTTGTCAAAAGAACAATGGGGATCTTTTTGGTTTTTTTATCTTTTTTTAATGCTTCCAAAACTTTCATGCCACTCATATCTTCCATTACCAAATCAAGCAAAATAAAATCAGGCATTTCCTGCTTGGCTATTTCAATCCCCTGTTTTCCATTATGAGCTTCTACAATTTTAAATTTTTCCATTTGTAGTCGTGTCTTGTACAAATAAATTTGATCCGGATCGTCTTCAACTAGGAGTATTTTTAGCATAAATGATAATTATTTTAGTTATTATAACATTTTTTTTAAAAAAATACTCATAAATACCAATAATTGAAAAAAAACAGAATTACTGGTAAAATTTAATTAATTTAACTAAAAACCATGTTTTTATTACTTTTCTGGATTATATTAATAATAGTGATTATTAGGGTTTCTCTGACAACGGCTTGGCTTATGATTAGCTTTCTCTGGCTCAAAAAAGAAGCCCGCATCGCTTCCATGATAGCAAAAAATAATGATTATAATTTTATTCTACTAATTCCGGTCTTGAAAGAGCAGAAAGCGCTACCGGAAACAATCAGCTACTTTTTAAACTTTAAATATGACCTGTCCAAAATAAAAATTATTCTAATCTCAACTGAAAATGAATTTGCCGGAATACTTACCAAAACAGAAAAAACCACAATAGACGTCATCAAAAAAATACAAAAAGAAACAAATCAAAAATACGGTCTAGAGATTATTGAGCATTTACATTATCCAACTCTTGGGGGTAAAATGGTTGACCAACTAAACTACGCCTTCGAGCATATCCTCAATACGGAGCACGGCAACCTCAATAGGTTGTTTGTCGGAATATATAATGCTGATTCTAGACCGAACCATCTCAGTCTAAATTATATTGCCCAGACAACTAGGGATAAAAAATACCGAGTATTTCAACAATCCGCCGTTTTTTTGGACAATTTCAATAAAATGAATCTTGGAAATAATTTTATCGCAGAAAAATTATTGAAAGCCAATGCTATTTTACAAACTAGATGGACATTTGCACATGAGTTGCCACGCATGCTGATGCAGTCGTTCATGATTAATAAATTTAAAAAAAGATTTTTTCTGGCTCACTGCGTCGGACATGGTTTATTTTTACGAGGTGATTTTCTAATGGAGATAAAACAAATACCACGACATACCGTGACCGAGGATCTGTTTTTTGGTTATGTATTGTCACTGCTCGGGGAATCCATCAACCCCATCCCTCTTTTGGAGTGCGCAGAAATACCAAACAAGTTAATAATGGCCTTAAAACAAAAATACGTTTGGTTTTTCGGACCGCTTGACCATCTATCTTACAGAAGATTTTTCCTAAAAAATTTCTCCAATAGAGCTAATCGACTATTAATTGACTGTATGACATTTCAGGGAATTTTGCCAGCCATAGCCTGGTTTTTTTCCGGCTGGATGATTGCCTACGTCATTATTTATCCGATAATTACCGCGAATATGGCGCTTTTACTATTAGGGCTATTGGCTTTCATTGTTTATGGACCTCTAAACTACCTAATAGTCATGATCCAATCAAAAATTTTATTTCAAGTGGCATCCCAAAATAATAAAATAAAAAAGAGAGACTACTTTTGGATTTTGCTCTTTAGTTTTCCAATGATACTTTTGCATAGCATCCCCCCAATTTTTACCTTAATGGCAAAATTAAATTACCTAATCAATAAAAAAGAACCACCTAAACCGAAAACGGAACGATAATTTTATGACCACACAAAAATTAAATCAAACTTTAAAACAGCTTATCATCAGTCATGATAATAATTACGGCTTTAACGTTAAAGATGTTATCAAAAAAGATTTTAAAAAATTTCCTACCTTGAGTATCGTCCTACCTTTTTATGAGGACAAAAAAATTATCAACCTAACACTAAAACATTTATATAATGGAATTGATAAAGTTAAGGATCTAGACAATAAATGGAAATTTGAAATTATTATAATAGATGATGGGTCAAAAGAGGCGGCTAAGAGTTCTATTGACTCAAAAAAGTTTCCGGAACTAAAAATAATTCGTCATCAAGCCAACCGAGGCCGAACTGCCGTTAGAAATAAGGGACTACACATTGCCGCGAACGAACTTTGTTTATTTATGGATTCCGATATCCTGATTGACACCGATCTAATCTTGAATCATTTAAAAGTCCAAAAGTTTGCCAGACAACAATACAAAAAGATTATCACCGTTGGTTTTTTTGAGTTCTTGGATATGGAAAATCCGATTGTTAAACAAGAAAAACTATTGACTAAAGATATCAAGCTTAATGACTTCCGATTAGATTGCATCTATCAAAAAAGTTGGTTTGGCTGTAAGGAAGATAAACAATATATCGGCCGTCAATTTAAAATTTTACAGCAAACCAACATGCTAAGAAACTGGCCCAAATCAGGATTTCTAGGTCCGTGGCTCCTAACTAATATGGTACTGGGTGGTTTTTTTATTGTCGACACTAGACAAGCCAAACAAGTAAAAGGATTCAGTCCATCATTTACGGGATACGGTTTTACTGAAACCAGTTTACCAACCAAACTAGTTTCCGCCTTTGATAATTACATAATCCCTGTGCCTTTTAAGGGTGGCTTGCATATTGAGCCAAAAAAGAGTAGTTTAAAACATGAAAGGGAGAAAAAAGACAGCCTTTTCCGTAAAAGACATGGCTATTACTTTAACAATTATTTGCAACTAACCCTGCAAAAAGCATTAGCGGAAACCAACTAAAAAGGAGTTCTTTATGAGACAAATCATTGCCATTGAAGGCATTGTTCATGCTGGTAAATCTTCTCTTATTTCCGCCATGGAAAAAGATAGGTCTATGACCAGTGTACAGTATATTGCGGAATATTGTAATTTTATTGGCGGAGGCCAAAACTTTCCTGGCTTTCCAAAAAATACCAGAACTGCTTTAGAGGCCAACGTCTTTTTCGGTGATCTGGAACGTAAAAGATTTGCCACTGTCACAAAAAAGGTAAATTTAATCATTCTAGACCGAAGTATTTTTTCTGTCCTTGCCTATCATTACGCGACAGAAAAGATAAGCCATGGCAAGATCAAATGCTTCAAGCGAAGTATTGAATACTTCCAAAAACAATTTCCCGAATTCTTGCCTGAAACATGCCTCTACTTAGCCATCAATCTCAATGAGATGAGGCGAAGACATGGTGACACTGGCTTTTACGAGAACATTCTCTTAAATGACGAGTTCAATTGTTATTTAATGGAGTTTTATCTAAAAGTCGGGGAACTGTTTCCAGAAATAAAAGTCATAACCATAGACGGCAAGCAAGATCGGAAAACAGTACTTTTGCAAGCCAAGCAGCAATTAACCACAACAGCCACTAACTAATAGTGGCTTTTTCATTCTTTGATTTTTAATTGCAAAATTAAATCAAACGTTTGCTGAACCGATAACTTATTAGTAACCAAAAATCTGGATCGTAAATTTTTTCCATCATCCAAATATTCATTATCGCAGATAGCTAAATATGAATACGCCTTATTTTTATTATTTATTTTCAATGTGTCATTGCTATATAATCCATAAGGAAAAACAAACTCATTAATTTCTTGCTTCAAAACATCAACCAAAATCTTTTTTGATTCAACTAATTGGTATAGAACCTGATTCTCCATTAAAGATTGACTTTTGCCTCTAGTCGAATCTTTATAAAAACCGCCTGAAGCAGTCGACTGTAATTTGTCTCTGTCATATATCGCCAATGCCACATGCGAACAGCCATGAGAAGTAATACTAATCCCCCGATCCCTAAAAAGAATCAGGTCAGAAGCGCTTAAATATCCTTCTTGCCCTATACTGTTAGTAACAATAGCTAGGCAATATTTATAATAATCATCTTTGATGGATGGAAAGATCAAATCCTTGAATGACCTATAGCCGTCATCAAAATAAAAACAAACCTCATTAAATTTGGCTTGTTTTTTTATTATAAACTCTTCAATTTTAGAGACCAAAGACAAATAGTACTCTATGGTTATCGAAAACTCATTTTTAAGGTCATTTTCACTTTTTACTATATCATGAAAAATTATATTAAGCCGCATATTCTCTTAGAACATTAATTAATTTGTCCTTGCCGGTTATTTCAATTATCTTAAAATCCAAACGATTATAAACCTCGCCCATATCAATACAATCATCCAATAACACAACATCAGAGTAATTTAAGCTATTCTGTTTTAGATAGCCATCGAAAAATGGAATTGAATCTTCTTGTACATCACCTTTTAACAATTTTAAATTATAAGAAATTAAAAAATCATCAAATAGTTCAGTTAGATCTAAGGCCGGAATAGTGAAACGAGAAAAAGTATCCATGTTATCTGTAGCAATAACCGTTTTAATGCCTTTGGCTTTTATTTGCCAAACCAACCCTGGTATCTCTTCTGAAACCAATTTCATAATAGCGCAACTTTCTTTTAATCCGTTAAAAACAACCTCATACGGCACGCCTGATTTATTGGCGATTATTTGACAAATATCCTCTGATGAATATTCCCCTCTCATCCATGGATTAATCAATTGTCTATTATCAAAAAAAATTGACTTTTCAATAGTTGAAACGTACTGATTATGCTGATGATTACTATCTCGTAAATTAGACCAAAAAAGAGAATCTGACAATGTCTTATTCCAATCAAAAAATATTACTTTGGGATTCATGTAGCTATTTATTTATTTTTTATATATTTCTGGAAACTAATGGTAAATGTCGTCCCCTGCCCTTCTGTGCTTTCAAAAGCAATTGTTCCCCCTTGATGCGCTTCAACAATTTTTTTGACAATAAATAATCCCAAACCAGAGCCATCTGTGTACATATTGACCGCGTTTTTAGCACGATTAAATTTATGGAACATTTTGGCCTGATCGGTTTTGGGAATGCCAATACCGGTATCGGAAACCTTCATAATTACTCTATCATTATTTTCAGATAAATCAATAGACACACTGCCCTTGGCCGTGTATTTAATGGCATTATCCACCAAATTTGTAATAGCCTGCTCCAAAAAGTCAGGATCAGTCAATATATTGCTAACGGGATTTTTTGGCGCAGTCCATTTGAGCTCTATTTTCTTTTCCTCGGCATTTTGTTTCAGGCCATCACAGGCTTCGGTAATCACATCAGCCAATTGAGTCGCCTTCAGACATTTTGGATCAAGCATGAATTCATCTGTGTCCATTTCCGAGGCGCGTAAAATATCACTAATAATCGTGCCCAATTTTTTGGCTTTGAAAAAAATATTGTCAATAAATTTGTGCTGTTGCTCTTTTGATAACTTTTCCATACTCCCCTCTCTAAACATAGAAATAGTGCCTAAAATCACAGAAACTGGAGTTTTTAACTGATGGCTGGCAATATCCAAAAATTCCGAGCGCATTTCTAGCAATTTAGATAAGTGATCAGCTTTGGCTTTGATTTCTTTGGTTTGTTCATCAACTTTATTTTTTAAATTCTTGTTGAAATCGTCAACTTCTTGATAGAGCTTGGCATTATCAATGGCAATACCGGCTTGCAGTGACAAAGTGGCGAGCAGTGTCAAATCTTCTTGAGTATAGGCATCACCGGAAATTTTGCCACCAAGTACAATAATACCAATCAATTTGCCACCAGCGAGTAACGGCAGACATAATGAAGCTTCAATGTGCTCCATATTGTCATGAAGCTCCAAAAAGCCTTTTTGCTCTTTGGAATTTTTACTATCACGGGACAAAAGCAAAAGTTCGTCACGCACCAAAGGTTTTTTTGTTTTTTGCAAATATTGAGTGAGAAAATTATCTTTGACCAAAGAAATGCCATTATTAATATTAAAACCCACCACTTTGGCAATTTGATAATTAGAAATATTGTTTTCTTTGTTTAAGAGCAACACGCCGGCGCGCTCTAATTGCATGGTTTTTTTGATGGAATTAACAATCAGGTCAATAATTTTTTTTAGATCTGTATAATAGGTCAATTCGCGGGAGAGATTATTAATGGTTTCTTGGGAGTTGTAAAAAGAGTAAAAGAGGTATTTATTAGCTAAATAATAAAAATATTTTTCCACATAACTAAAGATAGTCAAACTAAAAATCAAAATTAACAAATAAGAAACATTACTATCTACTGTGAAAAAAATATTTAATGCTTTATTGATGGCAATAGCCATAGCAACAACCAAAGCCACAGACAATAAATACACAGATGATCCTCTAATGATTATGCGGACATCCATTAAGCGATATTTGATAATAGAATAACCAACGATACTTAAAAATACGATAATAAAAATAAAACCAACTGGATAAATTTCTACGCCATAATTAACTATAAAATCGGAGGCAGAAAAAATGTAAAAGATTAAAGCAATAAAAAAATATTTTATTTGATAATACTTATATGGCGATAATTTATCTTTTTGTTTTAAAGAATATAATAACAAATAAAGAATTCTTAAGGATATAATCGTTAAGACTAAAAGATAAACAGGATGAAGAATACTAGCCTTGGGATAAAAACCCCAGAAAAATTTGTAATAACCAGAAATAAAATAATTGGAAGTCCACAAACTAATTTCAAACAATAAGCCAAACAGATAAGAAAAATAAAGCAAATATTTATCTAAACGATAATTTTTATCCAAAAAAGTAATAAAAAAATGAAAAAATGTTATAGGAATAAGAATAATACCCATATAACCGACTCTAACCAAAATAGAGGCTAAAAATTCATCTTTAGTATTAAATAAAATAAACCAAGTAAATTGCCACCAGACGGTTGAGAGACAAATTAAAGAAAAAGTAGCATTAACCACCGACTTTTTATTTTTTAAAAAAACAAAAACCCCCAGCAGTAAGAACAGCATGGAACTTATAAGTGGGGGTATGGAAAATATTGACATGGGGTTTACGATTTATGGTTTGGGTCAGGAACCTCATACTCGGCGGCGCGAGAGCGTACAAAATCGGGCATCCTTGTTGGTTTGCCCTTGTTAGTATCGAAGAAGGCCAGTTTAGTACGAGTTGTGGTTAGTAATTCCTCTGTACCCGCCTCATTTAACTTAAAAAAGTCAATCAATAGCTCCACCGAGCACTGGTTGAGATTGGTCACGTTAAGTGCGACAACTAAACTATCACAAAGAAAAGCTGACTTATGATATTTTGCCGAGAAATCACAAGTCTCAATCACAATTCCAGTCGCCACCATTTGGGGAAATTCATCCCTTTTGGTCAGTATAGAGAATAAAAATTCTTCTCTGACTAGACCGACTACCTCGCAATATTTAGCCCAGTACATAGTGCCTTGAGGGTTAGCATCCCCGAAAGTCACCCGACGATTGATTCTAAAAGTTTTTGACATCAAGAATCCTCCTTCTTTGTTGTATTATACCAAAAAATCGTTAACTGTGTAAATGAACATATCATCAACTTACATAGTCAATGAT
>JBAXTU010000013.1:0-26423 GCA_037130015.1 bacterium
TTTTAAATTTTTAAGTCTTCTAAAATTTTTCTGGTATTCCGACTAATGGAACGCGGAATATCCACAATCACATCAACCAAATGATCACCACGGCCACGGCCATTGAGGTGCGGTACGCCTTTATCGCGCAACCTAAATTGTGTGTGGCTCTGTGTGCCTTCGTGAATTTTTAATTTTACTTCGCCATCAACAGTTTCAATACCAATAGAATCGCCCAAAATCGCCTGAGTCAAAGAAATATGGCTTTCGGAAAAAACATCATCCCCTACTCTTCTAAATTTTTTATTTTCTCTCACGCGAACATGAATATACAAATCACCGGCTTGTCCACCTGGTCGATCAGGCTGTTCACCTTTGCCGGATAATTTTATGGACTGTCCCGAGCTGATGCCAGCGGGAATTTTTACTTTTATTTTTTCCGTGCCATAAACAGAGCCGGTACCGCGACATTTGGAACATTTTTTATCCGGTCGTTTGCCTGTACCATGACACTCGGAACAAACGGCAGTGGATTGAAAATTTCCCAAAATTGTTTGTTGTATTTTGTGCACTTGGCCAGTGCCGTTGCAAGTCGGGCAAGAAGCAATTTTTGAACCAGGTTCGGCGCCAGTATTGCCACAATATTCGCAGGAAACTTTTTTGGATAAATCAATAATTTTTTCAACGCCAAAAACAGACTCTTCAAACTCAATGGCAATTTCTATTTCCATATCCTCTCCGCGTGAGACTTTGGCCGAACGGCTTTGACCGCCACCAAAAAAAGAAAATAAATCTCCCAAATCTCCCATGTCCCCAAAATCAAAATTCACATTGCCTTGCCGAAAACCACCGCTTTGACCATATGGATTGCCAGAATTAAAACCACCTCCGGCATTATTGTTATATGCCGAACCAAACTGGTCATACTGTTTGCGTTTTTGCTCGTTGCCCAACGTCTGATAAGCTTCGTTTATTTCCTTGAACTTATCAGCGTTACCTGTTTGTTTGTCCGGATGGTGTTCGTGAGCTAATTTACGAAACGCTTTTTTAACATCTTCTTGGCTGGCGTTTTTTTCAACGCCGAGAGTTTTATAATAATCTTGAGCCATGATAAAATTTTTTTATTATGCTTTAAAACCGATCCCTTCTTTGGGCGCTTCTGCTTCGGCAATAACTCCGAATTGCTCTTCGTATTTTTTTAAATTTTCAGACAAAGCCGAGAGCATGCGTTTGTAATGGCCTGGACTGGTAATAATTTTAGCACAAACCCGACCGCTTGGCGACACAATGTTTAAAAAAGTCAGCAAAAATTCATCCTTGCTATGTAATACTTGCATAGCATTAGCATATTCACCGCCTGCAAAATTATCAGTAATTTTTATTTCTGATTGAGGGTTTTGATTGTCCATATTTTTTTTAATTTATTTCTTAACTTCCTCAAACTGACCTTCCACTGGTTCATCAGCTTTCGGTGCACCATCAGAACTAGCATCACCTGCTCCTGCGTCAGCTGGAGCTTCATTTGGAGCAGATTGATACATTGATGCGCCTACTTTTTGAATCGCCTCTGACAGCGCATCATAATTGGTTTTAATAATTTCTTGATTATCACCTTCTTTTGATTTTTTCAAATCTTCCATTTTATCCATAACACCTTTGCGATCATCAGCCGAAACTTTATCACCCGCGTCTTTCAAAGTTTTTTCGCAAGTGAAAAGTAAACTCTCGGCTTGATTTTTTATATCAATTAATTCTTTTTTCTTTTTATCAGCTTCGGCATTAAGCTCGGCATCCTTTTTCATTTTTTCAATTTCTTCTTTGGATAAACCACTGGATGAAGTGATAGTAATATGCTGTTCCTTGCTAGTCGCTTTGTCTTTGGCTTTGACATTCAAAATACCATTAGCATCAAGATCAAAAGTCACTTCAATTTGAGGTACGCCACGAGGTGCTGGTGGAATACCATCAAGCATGAATTTGCCAAGAGTCTTATTATCTCCAGCCATAGGACGTTCACCTTGAAGTACATGGATTTCTACGCCAGGTTGATTATCAGCGGCCGTGGAAAATACTTGAGACTTGGAAGTCGGAATAGTAGTATTTCTATCAATCAAAGGAGTCATAACACTGCCCATGGTTTCAATTCCCAAAGTAAGCGGAGTGACGTCCAAAAGCAACACATCTTTAACATCACCTTGAAGCACACCAGCTTGCACAGCCGCGCCAAGTGCCACCACTTCGTCTGGATTGACGCTGATATTCGGTTTTTTGCCAAAAAATTCTTCAACTTTTTTCTGCACGAGTGGCATACGAGTCATACCGCCGACCATCACGATTTCTTGAATATCTTTGGTGGTCATATTGGCATCGGCTAGAGCTTTTTTGACTGGTTCAAAAGTTTTTTCAACCAAATCACCAACAAGAGATTCTAATTGCGCGCGAGTGATTCGTAGATTCAAATGCTTGGGCGAGCTATCAGCGCCCATAGTAATAAAAGGCTGATTAATTTCAGTTTCCATTTGAGTGGATAATTCAATTTTGGCTTTTTCAGCAGATTCCTTGACCCGTTGTAAAGCCGTAATATCTTTTGATAAATCAACACCTTCTTGTTTTTTAAATTCATCCAAAATATAATTCATGATTTTCAAATCAAAATCATCACCACCTAAATGCGTGTCACCATTGGTTGATTTCACTTCCACAGTATCGGCAGCCACATCCAAAATAGAAATATCAAAAGTACCACCACCCAAATCATACACCGCGATTTGCTGGCCTTGTTTTTTTTCAAAACCATAAGCCAAAGCCGCGGCTGTCGGCTCGTTGATAATACGCTTCACGGTCAGACCAGCGATTTCACCAGCATCCTTTGTGGCTTGACGCTGAGCATCATCAAAATAAGCTGGCACAGTAATGACTGCTTCGGTGATTTTTTCACCAAGCTTAGCTTCGGCATCTTCTTTTAATTTTGTCAGCACCATGGCGGAAATTTCTTGAGGGCTATATTCTTTTCCACCCATTTCAATTTTGACACCATTGCCTGATTTAATAATTTTGTATGGCATTAATTCAATATCACGCTGGACTTCTGAATCAGAAAAAGCGCGACCCATCAAACGCTTGATAGAAAAAAGCGTATTGGCCGGATTAGTGACGGCTTGGCGTTTAGCTGAGACACCAACCAAGCGTTCACTGTTTTTGGCAGTGGCAATAATTGACGGCGTGGTACGCGCGCCTTCTTTGTTTTCTAAAACTTTTGGCTGGCCACCTTCAATGACTGCCATGCACGAATTGGTCGTGCCCAAATCTATTCCTAAAATTTTACTCATATTATTTTTTTGTTATTTATTATATTATTTTTAAATTTTAAATTATTTAGCTACTTTCACTTTGGCTGGCATCAAAATCTGTCCATCCACCAAATAGCCCGGTGCCACTTCTTCAAAAATTATATCCGAATCAACACCTTCTTGTTCTTCGCATGAAATAGCTTCGTGCAAATTGTGATCAAATTTTTCACCAACAGTTTTTATTTCTTCAATTTTATATTTTTTAAAAAACTGCTGAAATTGTTTTTGAATCTGTTCCAATCCCACAGCCCATGACTCTTTTTTTACTTCTTCCGGAATATGTTTCAGACCTAATTTAAAATGCCCATATACTGGCAAGACTTCAGCCATAAAAGTGGCATTAGCAAATTCAAATAATTCTTGCCGTTTTTTTTCACTCTCTTTTATTAAATTAGAATAATCAGCTTGAGCTCTTTGCCAGCCAGCTAAATATTCTTGGGCCTGCTCTTGTGTCTTTGCTAATTCATTTTGTAATTCTTCAAGATTTTTTTCTTCGCTCATAATATTTAGAAATTATTTAATAATTTTTTTTAGTTCACTTATTAATCCTAAATTTTTATTGTAATTCATCCTAAGCGGTCCTAAAATGCCCAAAAATATCTCACCATCAGCTATTGGCAATTTAACCATAATTAAGGCAGTAGCCTCGCCAAAAGGGCTGGCCTTGCCAGTCATTATTTTGGGTTCAATATCTATAGACTGAAACGTTTTGTGCATGGCTTCGTCTAAGTTATCAATAGCGTCAGAAAGGGAAAAAATCCTGCTTGGCTCAAAAAATTCTGGCTGACGGAACAAATTAGCAATACCAGTGTAATATACATCACTATCCCCAAAACCCACCAAAATAGCTTCCACTGACAATTCAGCCAATTCTTTAGCTAAATTTTTAACATCTTCCCTGTTGCCGTTGAAATTTTTAGCTAAATTATGAAAATTTTCTGGCGATTCATTGCTAGTCCGATTCGTTTTGACAAAGTTTTTAATGTAATACTCATAACCTTTTAGAGTCGGCAAACGACCAGCCGAGGTGTGAGGCTGACAAATCAGACCCAATTCTTCTAATTCGCACATTTCATTTCTGATAGTGGCCGGGCTCAAATCTGAAAAATATTTTTCCACAATCAGAGCTGAACTCACCGGAACAGCCATATCAATATGCTCTTCCACGATTATTTTAAGCAAATTTTGCTGTCTTTCAGTCATTTTTGCTGATATTTTAGAATATTTTATTGAATTAGCACTCACACATACAGAGTGCTAATATAAATATATACGCAAAAAAACCCATTGTCAAGTCAAAAATTATTTTGGAGAAATATCAATTTTCTGCTATAATAAAAATATTATCAATCAATAATAAAAAATATGACCCCAAGCTACCGCTCAACCCTTATTTTATTTGCCTTTTTTAGTTTTTTGGCTACTCCCTTGTTTTCTGCTTCTGCCGCCAGTTTTGACCCAAACTATATCCTTTCAGACGCAGAAATTAGCGATTTCAATGCTATGAATTTAAACGATATTCAAGGTTTTCTTAATTCCCAACCTGGATCGCTCAAATCATACTCAACCACAGATCCCAATACTGGCATTACCAAGTCAGCAGCCCAGATCTTTTACGAAACAGCTCTTGCCAACAAAATTAATCCCAAATATCTACTAGCCTTGGTTCAAAAAGAACAAAGCCTAATCACCTCCCCCGCTCCAGAACAAGGACGACTTGATTGGGCCACTGGTTATGGCTGTCCGGATAGTGGCGGTTGCAAAGAAGGTGCTCGCGGTTTTTATAATCAAGTGGATTTCGCGGCCTGGCAGACTAGGACATATTTAGACAGTATCTATAAATTCAGTTTTCAACCAGGCAAAACATACACCATTGATGGCACATCAGTCACTCCTCAAAATAATGCCACGGCTGGATTATACAATTACACACCACACTTGCATGGCAATCAAAACCTTTGGAACCTTTGGACTCAATATTTCGGTAAAAAATGGCCAGATGGTACATTACTCAAAGACGAAGCTGACCAAGTTGTTTATTTAATACAAGACGGCAAAAAAAGACAAATTGTTTCCAAGGCTATTTTATATTCACGTTTTGATTCCAGTCTAATAATTACCGCAACTCATAGTGATATAGACTCTTACGATAATGGCACCCCAGTCAAATATTTAAATTTTTCCCTATTGCAAAGCTCAGCCACCAACAATATTTTTATGATTGTTGATGATGAAAAAAGATTAGTGGCCACTCCTGATCTTTTAAAACAATTAGGACTTAATACCGAAGAAATTAACGCTGTTGATGAAAATGAATTGGCTCTTTACAGTGACGGCCCAGATATTACCCAAAATACTATCTACCCGGCCGGCGCCATTATGAAAGATAAAAAAACCGGCGCTTTGTTTTATGTTATTAATACCATCAAAAAACCAATTTTAAGCATGGAAATTTTGACTTACAATTTCCAAGGAGCGCAAATCAAAAAAACAGACAAGGCTGAATTAGACAATTATTTTGATGGCGAACCAGTCACTCTACCAGATGGCATGCTTATCAAAACCAAAACATCAAGCTCGGTTTATGTGGTTTCAAATGGCCAACTTTTGCCTATTAATAGCTGGGATATATTTTTGAAAATGAAATATAATCCTAAAAAAATAGTCAAGGTGACCAAGGATACTTTTAGTATTCATCAAGTAGGCTCGGCCATAACCGGCAATTAAAAAACTAAACACTACACATATGTCGTTGGTATTTGCATCTATTGTGCCACATCCGCCGATTATTATCCCAGCCATAGGCAAGGAAAATACTATTCAGGTGGCCAAAACCAAAGAAGCTTTTGAACATTTGGAACGCGAACTTTATGCATCCAAACCGGAAATAGTAATTTTTATTTCTCCCCATGGCGAAATTAAAGCCGATGCTTTTACTATTAATATGTCCAACACTTACGAAATAAATTTTGAAGCTTTCGGCGATTTTGCCACTAAATTCAATGTAGCTGGCGACACGGTATTTATTACTATTGATAAGGAAAAAATCAATCTCAAATCCCCGCTCAATATTATTTCCGAACCAAAATTGGATCACGGAATTGGCGTGCCCTATTTTTGCCTATGCCAACACCTAGAAAATTTTAAAATAATTCCGATTTATTATTCACTGCTTGATAATCAAAGTCATTTAGAATTTGGTAAAAGCCTCAAAGAAACCATTATGGCTTCTGACAAACGCGTTGCTGTGGTGGCTTCTGGCGATATGAGCCATTGCCTGACGGAAAATGCACCTGCGCCTTTCAATCCAGCCGGCAAAGAATTTGATGACAAAATTATTGAACTATTAAAAAATAAAGATGCGCAGAGCATTACCAACATGGATCATGTGCTCATAGAAAATGCTACTGAATGCGGTTTGCGATCAATTATTATTCTGATGGGTATTTTAAATGGCATCAATTACCAGACTGAAATCTTAAATTACGAAGCGCCATTCGGCGTTGGATATTTAGTAGCCAACTTTAAATTAGAATAAAATACTTTTTACCGTCATCCCAGCGAAGGCAGGGATCCAGAGTTCAAAAAACCCCGAATCGGGGCTTTTTGTTTATTGCTCTATTGTTTTTTTATTGTTTAGACTATCCAAGACTTTAAAAAAATATTTCCATTGTTCGGTTTTGGCCAATTCTTTGGTTTCGTTTAAGGCTTTTTCAATGGTGGCTTTGGAATTATCACGACACACTTTAAAAACCGAATTACGTTTAAAATTCGGAATGGCCAATTCATTAATAAGGCGCAAAGCCAAATCCTGCCACTCATAAGCCGGTGGTTTGATGGTCTGCTTTTTCTTGGCCAGCAGAATGTCTTTTAAATTTTGTGGGCCTTCGTCTATCAACATATAGACAAATTATAGATTTTACAAATATTCCTGTCAATAAAATTGCCTTTTTTGACTCATTATGCCATAATAAACAATAATATATGTTAAAAATACTCACCGTACCAAATCCAATTTTACTTCAAAAGTCACGGCCAATCTCCGCGGCTGATATTAATTCTGAAAAAATTCAGAAACTAATTTCTGAAATGACTGTCACCATGATTAAAAAGGACGGCGTAGGGCTAGCTGCGCCACAAATCGGTGAGAGTATTCGGTTGATTATTATTCAGCATCAAGACGGCCCAATTGCCATGATCAATCCCAAAATCATCAAAAAATCTTTAATCAAAGAATGGGGCGAAGAAGGTTGTTTGTCATTACCAGATATGTATGGCGAAGTAAAAAGATGCAAAAAAATCACAGTCAAATATATAAATAACAAAGGCAAGGAAAAACAGATTATCGGCCAAGGACTGCTAGCTCGCGTTATACAGCATGAAAATGATCATTTGGACGGCGCACTATTTATTGATAAAGCTAGAAAAGTAGTGAATATTAAAGATTTATAAAAATGTCAAAAATAAAAATCGTCTTTATCGGCACGCCGGACTTCGCCGTGCCTTATTTAAACTCAATTTTAGCTGACGCTGATTTTGAAGTTTTGGGCGTAATAACTCAATCAGACAAACCATCCGGACGCAAACAAGAACTCACACCATCGGCTGTAAAAATTTCAGCTGAAAAAAATAATCTGACCATTTGGCAACCAGAAAATATCAAAAATAATCCGGAACTAATTCAAACTTTAAAAAATTTACAGCCAGATCTTTTGGTGGTGGTAGCTTATGGCCAAATCATTCCACAAGAAATTTTAGACATTGCTACTCATGGAAATATAAATGTTCATCCGTCACTCTTGCCCAAATATCGTGGTGCCTCACCCATTCAAAGCGCACTGCTAGCCGGCGAAACAGAAACTGGCATCAGCATCATGCTCATGGATGCCAAAATGGATCATGGCCCAATTTTGACACAAGAAAAAATAAAACTACTAGGAGAAGAAACTAACAAGTCTCTGCATGATGACTTGGCACAAATCGGCGCGCCCATTTTGATTAATACTATCAAAAAATATTTACATCAAGAAATTACACCAACAGAACAAAATCATGCTGAGGCAACATTCTGTAAAACCATTTCCAAAACAGACGCACAAATAAACTGGTCACTTCCAGCAAAAAAAATCAAGCAAAAAATTTACGCCTTTTACCCTTGGCCAGGCACTTGGACAACACTAGACAATAAACGAGTAAAAATTTTTCCGCCAGTCCAAATTAAAAAAATAAATTCTACCGATAAAAAAACCGGGCAGATTATTTTGGAAAATAAAAAACTCGCCACTATGTGCGGTGAGGATTTTTTGATAATTAATAATTTACAACTAGAAGGCGGTAAAGAAATGAGTGCCGAGAATTTTTTGGCGGGACATCAAGATATTGAAGGAAAGTTTTTTATTTAATTAAAGAAAAAATCCCAAAAAAATCAACAGGGCCATATCCATATAAAATTCAGGTCTCATCAAATAATTCGTGTAAATACTCATAATAGAGACAAAACTAAAATAAGACAAAAGCATCACCGGCAAAAACGCCGGTCTTTTTTTGGCCCAAACATAAATACCTGAAAATCCAACACCCCACAAAATAGCGGCCAGCAAAATTCCTAACAAACCAAAATCCGCCTGATACGAAAATAAAAAAGTTGCTGTCACCCACCATGGTAAAAACATAGCTTCCCAATTCATGTTGGCAGAAATATTTGAGACGTGAAATATTTTAATCAGCGGATTAAAAACCGACAAGTCATACAAGCCATAAAAAAAATTATTAGAATTAAAAAAATTAAGCGATCGCATTAAGGCTTGCAAATTAAAAGACGGAATTAGATATAATGGTAATGACCAGCTCAACCAAGCTGGCAGATGAATGCCGGACAAATTAGCCAAATAAGTAAAAGGATTATAATCAATGTCCGACAAATAATCTTTGCGATAAGTGACGTAATGCCGAAAAGCCGGCACAGACACAGCCACAAATAATACTACTAGCCCAGCCACCAGTGAAGCTATAATAACTTTTTTAGCGTTGGCTGTTTTAATATTTAATATCAAATACGAAAAATAACAAAGCAAAACCGCAAACACCACATTAGATCTAGCCGCATATAAAAATAAGATTAAAAAACCAACAATAATATTAGCTATTAATAAATTTTTGTTTATTGGCTTTAACTTTTTATTTTGCAAATAAATAAAAAAAGAAATGGGAATAAAAATTCTTGGCAATAACGCCAAATATTCCCAAACGCCAAAAACCTGCTTATTAATTATAAAACGTAATTTATCAGGCTCAGAAGATAAAATCGGCAAGGTGCCGAATTTAAGATATATATAAATATTAGAAGCAAGGCAAGCCAAAGTCATTAAAAATAAAATTATAAAAACAAAATTGTCAGAAGTATAATAATTTTCTTTTTTTTCTTTAATTTTGTCCCACCATTTTGAGCTTTCTAAACTACTAAAATAAAAAATCAACAAAAATCCAATCAGCACCAGCCAAAATTGAAAACTAAATGGCAACTCATACGGGCTTAATCGCAGTTGAGAAATTCCAATAGCAACTAGCCACAAAGAAATCAGCAAACTGACAGGACTAAATTTATTTTTTCCAAACAAATAAAAAAACCCGACTACTAGGCCAAGTAAAACAAAGATAAATAAAACTAATAAATTCATTTTTTAAAATTAGGATAACCAAAGCCATGTTTTATAAAATATTGCCAAGCGCTATGAAAAAAATTCCATTGCTTATCAATAACTTTTTGCTGGGCAAATGATTTACCTTGGTAGTGAATTATTTTAAAACTCGGTGTGTAATAAACCGGTTCACCAGCAGTCCAAAAACGCAAACAAAAATCAGCATCATCAAACCAAATAAAAAATCTTTCATCCATCTCCCCTACTTTTTTTAAAGAGCTCTGACGCGTAAACATAAAAGCTCCCATCACTTGATCAACTGAACCTTCTTTTTCATAATCAAAATCAACAGCTAAATATTTTTCAATGGGTTTTAAGTGTGAAAAAAATTTTGGCAATTTTAGCAACATTAAAAAAATCGGCCACCAAGTCGGAAATCGTCGCACTGATGGCTGAAATGAACCGTCAGGAAAAACCAAACGGCAACCAACCATGCCAGCACCTTTATGCGTGGTCATAAAATCAACAGCTTTTTGTAAGGTGTCTGAAAATAGCTCAGTATCCGGATTTAAAAATAAAATATAATCACCAGTCGCCTGCCTCAGCGCAATATTATTGGCCATAGCAAAACCCAAATTTTTTTTATTGGCAACAACTTTTACACTAGAAAATTTTTCTCTAACCATATCAATGGTGCCATCATCAGAATTATTATCAACCACAAAAATTTCTGTTTGAGCCGACAGAGAATTTTTTAAAATTGATTGCAAACATTTTTCAAGCAAATCACGCACTTGCCAAGACACAATAATGATGGAAATTTTCATAAATATACACAAATTATGAGATAATCTTATTATACCTGAAATAATTGACAAAAACAACGAGCCACGTTAAAATATTCGTGAGTTTACGGAAACCAGGTTCTTTTAAAAAACACACTAAGAGGAGAAGACGAATGCTAAAACATGTCACTAAAGCGCAAGATTTCAATCCCCAATTAATGGAAGACATTTTTTCTGAAGCCGACCATATGGAAACCATTGTCCGGCATGGTAGTAGTAATATTCTGGCCGGAAAAATTTTGGCTACCTTGTTTTACCAACCATCAACCAGAACGCGACTGTCATTTGAAACCGCTATGCTACGACTTGGCGGTCAAGTGATTTCCACGGAAAACGCCAAAGAATTTTCTTCAGCAGCCAAAGGTGAAAGCTTGCAAGACACTATTCGCACAGTCGGTTATTTTGCCAACATTATCGTGCTCAGACATTTTGAAAGTGGTTCAGCCGAAAAAGCAGCTATGATTAGCCATGTACCGATCATTAATGCCGGTGATGGTCCAGGACAACACCCAACACAAGCACTCTTGGACGTCTACACCATTTATAAAAAATTCAAAAAGTTTGAAGGGTTGCAAGTGGCCATGGTCGGCGACCTACTTAATGGCAGAACAGTGCGCTCGCTATGTTATCTGCTCAGCAAATTTCCAATTGCCAAAATTTGGTTTGTAGCTCCAGATGTAGTGCGCATGAGAGATGATATTAAACAGCATTTGCGCGAACACAAAATTCCATTTGAAGAAGAAAGCGATCTGGAAAGGGTGGCGCAAATTGTTGACGTTATTTATCAAACACGCATCCAGCAAGAATACTTCGGCGATCGTTCAGATGATTATCAGCGAGCCGTTGGTAAATACATCATCAATGGACAATTGGTTCAACTAATGAAACCCAAAGCTATTATTATGCATCCCTTGCCAAGAGTGGGAGAAATTACCACCGAGGTGGATGCGGATCACCGCGCTGTTTATTTCAAACAAGTTGAAAATGGCCTGCATGTCAGAATGGCCCTGCTCAATATGTTGCTCAACGAATAGCACAATTTTAAACTAAAACATAGCCGAACAGCACTTCACTGCTCGGCTTTTTATTTTTTTCTAAACTTGATTTTTCAAGATATTTTTGATATATTGTAAAGGCAAATAAAAACAAATTATAATGCGGGATCGTCTAATGGTAGGACACGCCCCTCTGGAGGGTGGTATCATGGTTCGAGTCCATGTCCCGCAGTTAATAAAACTCCAACAATATGCAAACAGAGATAGAAGCAAAATTTCCACAAATAGACGTGGATTTATTGCAATCAAAATTAAAAGAAATCGGCGCCAAATTAATTCACCCGGAAATTTTGATGCGCCGGCATGTTTTTGATTATCCTGATTATCGCCTGTATCAAATTGGTGGCTGGATTAGACTCAGGCAAGAAAATGAAAAAATAACATTGAGTTACAAACAACTCAACGATCGCACTCTGCACGGCACCAAGGAAATAAATTTAACTGTTGATGATTATGACAAAACTTATGGTTTTTTAACCACCATCGGTTTTATAGAAAAATCATACCAAGAAACAAAAAGAGAGACCTGGATATATAAAAATGTAGAAATTACAATTGACACTTGGCCCTGGGTGCCAACTTTTGTGGAAATTGAAGGTCCGACCGAAGTTTTAGTCAAGGAGGTCGCTTCTGATTTGGGACTGGACTGGCAACAAGCCATGCATGGCAGTGTGGAAACTGTCTATCAAATGCACTATAATGTCACGGACAAGGAAATTAACAGTTGGAAGGAAGTCAAATTTAATCCGGTACCGGATTGGCTTTTGGCCAAGAAAAAATAACTTTAGATATGAAAGCACTCAATTTTTAATACTACGAATAAAAAATCCTGCAATCTCGCGGAAGCGAAGTTGCAGGGTTTTTGTTTTTTTATTAGTTGGATGTTTTTAATATTTATACATTAGTCACCATTTTTTTTATTACTTGAGCAATTACTTTTGGCACTTTCTTGTCCAACACCTTAGGAATAATATTCTTACTGGTTGGTTGTTTAACACATTTAGCGATAGCTTGCGCAGTTGCTAATTTCATCTCCGTTGTCACTTTTCTAGCACCGCTATCTAACAAGCCCCGGAATAAACCAGGAAAAACTAAGGCATTATTAATCTGATTAGGAAAATCACTCCGACCAGTGGCGGCCACTAAAGCACCAGCTAAAAGCGCCTGATCCGGCATAATTTCTGGAATCGGATTAGCCATGGCAAAAATAATTGCCTTATCATTCATTGATTGAACCATGGATTTAGTCAATAAATTGGGTTGAGAAACGCCAATAAAAACATCGGCACCCTTGATAGCACCACTAAGATCGGTTTCAATTTTTTTGGCAAATTTTGCCAAAGCTTTTTTATCTTCATTCAAGTCTGTCCGCCGACTACTAATAGTGCCTTTAGAATCTAAAATAGAAAAATTTTTCAAACCAGCTGACAGCAATAATTTTGTAATAGCAACACCGGCTGCACCAGCACCATTAATAACGATATAGCAGTCAGGCAGTTTTTTCTTGGCCACCTTTAAAGCATTAATTAATCCAGCCAATACGACAATTGCCGTGCCATGTTGATCATCGTGTATAACTGGAATGTTTAATTTTTCAATTAGTTGCCGTTCAATTTCAAAACACCTGGGAGCACTAATATCTTCCAAATTGATGCCGGAAAAACTCGGCGCTAATAATTCCACAACTTTAATAATAGATTGAGTGTCCTGACTAGCCAGACAAAGTGGATAAGCATCTACACCAGCTAATTCCTTAAATAGAATTGCTTTACCCTCCATGACCGGCATCGCCGCTTCTGGTCCAATATTTCCTAATCCTAAAACCGCAGATCCGTCCGTAATAATAGCGATAGTATTGCCGACATTAGTATACTTTTTGATTAATTTTTTATCCTTAGCAATCTGTCGACTGACTTCGGCGACTCCTGGCGTATAAGCCAAAGCCAAGTCATCGGAAGTTTTTAATTTTATTTTAGAACAAATTTCAATTTTGCCTCTATTTTTGGCATGCATTTGTAATGATTTTTTATTGATATCCATATTATTGATTATTAATAAAGTAGTATAATCTATTATAGTGCATTTCTCTATTAATTAACAACTTTTTTTGACGTCATTAGAAATAATTTACTGAACAATTAAAAAAGTGTATAATATAATTATGTCCACACACAATCCACAACAACGATTAAAAGAAAGATCAAAAACCGGTCCCCATTTGACCGAAGATGAACACTTGGGTTTTAATGGCCGACTCGCCCTACTCATCACTAAGATGGTCGGTACTATGTGGTGCGCCTATTTTTTTGCTATTATAGCTTTTATTAGCCTACCATCGGCTATTATCAACGGCACAGCCACATTCATTTCTTGGCTTGCTCAAACATTTTTACAACTAGTGCTTTTATCAGTGATTATGGTCGGTCAACGTGTGGCCGCCCAAGCCTCGGACAAACAAGCCCTACAAACCTACAAAGACACTGAAGCGCTTCTTAGGCTCCAAGACCAAATCCACAAAATGGTTGAAAATAACAACAAGCTAACCAAGGAAATTCATGAGCATATCTTTGAAAAATAAAAGCCAAGTCAGCCCGCCAGCCAGTGGGCTGTTTTTAATTATTTGACTTTTTACTTGACTTATTTATGTTTATATGCTACACTACCTAAGTAAAAATATGAGCTAAAAGGTGGTCGAGTTTTAAAATCTCTATTCATTACAATCTTAAAAACTAAGTTCCAAAATTTGTGACTGGTACAATCAAAAAATTAACCGATAAAGGTTTCGGTTTTATCACAGTTGACGGAGAAGCAAAAGATTTGTTTTTCCACAGCAACTCTTTGGTCGGCGTTCAATTCAATGAATTGCGCGAAGGTGACGCTGTTTCTTTCGAGACAGAACAATCCCCAAAAGGACCAAACGCTGTCAACGTTCAACGCGCTTAATAACGCGATTGAAAATAAAAACAACTCCGATTCGTCGGAGTTGTTTTTTTATAATAATAAAAGTCATGATATAATCAAAATATGATTTACGATTAAGCAATTATAGGCGGTGGCGCATCAGGACTAATGGCAGGGAGTCGCGCCGGCGAGCTTGGCGCTAGAGTGATTATAATTGAAAAAAATAATCAAGTCGGCATCAAGCTGGTACTAACTGGCAACGGAAGATGCAACCTCACCAACAAAATTGACGACCACAAAATCTTGAGCGCGAACTATGGCCCAAATGGCAAATTTTTATTGTCGGCCTTTAGTAAATTTGATGCAAATAGTACTATTGATTTTTTTGAAAATCATGGAATAAAAACTAAGATTGAAAATAATAATCGCGTCCTACCTGCCAGCGATTTGGCACGTGATCTTCTTGATGCTCTGCTTAGCGATCTTAAAAAATATCAAGTGGAAATAAAAACGAATTCTACTGTCAAAAAAATAATCACTAAAAATAATAAAATTCAAAAGATTATTTTGGATAGTGGCGAAGAAATATTAGCTAAAAATTATCTCATTGCCACCGGAGGCAAATCCTATCCCCTGACCGGATCCACCGGAGATGCCTATTATTGGCTACAGGAAATGGGACACACCATTATTGAACCCCATCCAACCCTGACTCCAATTATCACTATAGAAAAATTTGTTTCGTATTTAGAAGGCCTAAGTTTTAAAGACGTTTTATTGTCCATCAAACAAAATAATAAAATAATTGCCAAAGAACTTGGCGATATAATTTTTACCTCTAACAGTCTCAGCGGTCCGGCCACTATTAATCTGAGTCGACTAGTTGCAGACAAACCAATAAACGACACTGATTTGATCATAGATTTTTTTCCAAACAAAACAGAAAAAGAACTTGATTCGGATATTCAAGACGGTTGGCAAAAACAAAAAAACAAAACTCTAAAAAATTCTTTTTTAAATTTATTACCAGCCAAATTAACCGATATTATTCTAAACTTAATAAATCTTGATCCAAATAAACAAGTAAACTCAATCACCAAGGAAGAAAGAAAAAAACTAATCTTAGCCTTCAAAAATTTTACTTTGATTATTAAAAAATTGGACGATTATGATAAGGCCATAATCACCAAAGGCGGAGTAAAAATAAGTGAAGTAGATCCGCGTACTATGCGTTCAAAAATTATTAATAACTTATACTTGGCCGGAGAAATTCTGGATTTGGACGGCCCAACTGGTGGCTTTAACTTACAGGTGTGTTGGACCACTGGCTATGTGGCCGGAGATAGCGCGGTTTAAATTGCCCTTGCCTTATAAAAATGATAAAATTATAATTATATGACTCTCCTTATTATCCTTTTCTTTTTGGGAATTTTAGCTCAGGCTATCTTTTTACTATTTGGAAAAATAGAAAAAAGCGACTGGAAAATATTTGGCCTATGTCTACTTATATCCCTAAGCGGTTTTTGGCCTAGCAAGCATGATTATCCATACAATATTTACAGTCACCTATTTGTAGTAGCCATATTTTTTTCTATTGCCTTGGCCGTGACTTTTAAGAAAAAAATTCTACAAACTATCAATAAAGAAATATTACTACTTTGGAATTTGATTTTTATTTATGCTTTTTTCCAAAATGATAAATTATCTCAAAATAATTACCTGATTTTGGCCATAATCATTTTAAGCCTACCAACCATTATTAATGCTTTTACTAATTTTGATAAAAAATATCTATGGAGAGCTTATTTATATATCTGGTTTTTAATTTTAATTATATCTCTATCAATTTTAAATTTTGACTATATTGGCTTATATGCATTTAACACTGATACTTTTTTTACACCACCCATTGTCTCTCCGGAAAAAATGTTTTTTACTGGTATGGCATTTTTGTATTTGACAATAAACATTTGGTACCTCTTTGAACTCATACCTCTACCAGGCAAACATCAAAGCATTAAAAACAGATTAAATGAATTAAAAAAAGACATTGCTATTTTAGCTTCAGACTATAAATCAGAAATAATAAACAAAAGAATTATTATTACTATTTTTATTCTAACTTCTGTTTTATTGTTTATAAATTATTTATTCAGATTTATTGCCGACTCACTTTTAATTCCTTTTATTATTTCATGCATACCACTCATTGATAAGCTAATGGAAAATTACCGACCGCCCAAAACCAGCAACATACCCACTCCGCCAATCATCAACACCAATGCTTAAAAACAAAAAAACAACTCCCAAAATAGGGAGTTGTTTTAAAATGTGTAATATTATTCAGCTTCGCTCAATTTGCCATCAAAATGCTCCTCATTGGCCTCCGCTTCGGCCTTAGTGGCTCTCACCACGCCATCTTGATGATTAGCCGGCGCATAGAGCGTATAGAGCTTCATAGGCTGGTCTTTAGAGCCATTAATGATGTTGTGTTTGACACCAGCCGGAATAACCACGGCAAATTCAGCTTTTAACTCATGTTCTTCGCCATTTAATACCGCTTTACCCTCCCCGGCTTCAATTCTGATGAATTGATCTAGTGTGTGCACCTCTTCGCCAATATCTTCACCAGGCAAAAGCGACATTACCACCAATTGGCAATGTGGCGCCGTGTAAAGAACTTTGCGAAAATTGTTATTGGAGAGTGACAACTCGCCAATATTAGCAACATATCCTTTCATAATTTTTTTGTTATGAATAATGTGTATATTATACTACTCAAATACGATAAATCAAAACATGCCCATTACATCTTGCACAATATCTTTAGGAGCAATTGGCACAGTCGGCATTTGAGGTGCCGGCTCTGCTTTTTTGTGTGTAATTTCTTGAACTATAAGTGGCTCAACATCTGGTTTGCAAACAGTTTTTATATTAACCTCGGTGCCAATAATTTCTGAGATGGTTTCTTCAACCGCTATTTTACTACTACTATCACGCAAACGATCGCAATAAAAATTACTCTTAACTCCGATTTCAATCATATTGCCATGCACGCCCAATGGCCGGCTGATTCGCAAAAGTGATGACAGGGTATAATTTCTTACTAATAACTTTTCAATTATAAGCAACCAATTTTCTTCTACTTTTTTAAGATCAATATCTCCTGCCACAACCTTGGATTCTACTAACGGCAAATCAACTTCTAAAATTTTCTCTTTTACCAGCTCAACAATTGGCTGATCAGAAATTATTTCTAATTTTTTTTCTTTTAACTGATCAACTGGCGTTATTTTTTCTTCAACTTTTGATTTTAAAGATTCATTATTTTGCTGAACACTTTTTGTGTTCAACACTATTGAAGATCCACTCGCTCCGATTGTTGGCAAATTATTATCTTTTTTTTCTGCCACGCTCAAATCCTCAATCGCTTCCACTACAGCCATTTCCAACGGAAATTGCTGAATAAACGCATTTTTCAAAGCCTGTTTCTTGGCTAAAAATAATTCTACCAAAGCCACCAATTTATTATACGACATTTTTTCTGCCAAACGCTCAGCTGATTTTTGCGATGACTCATCAAGTTCAATTCCGAAATCATTTAGTCTGCCACCAGCCTTTATCAACATAATCTTTCGCAAAAATTCTAACAGATTATCAGTAAAAATCTGCAAATCCACTCCATCTTCAACTAAATGATTAATAAGTTCAATCCCGGCCGTGGTGTTTTTTTCAACTATAAATTCTAAAAGCGCTGTTATTTGACCAAAATCAGAACGGGGCAAAATTATCTCGGCCTGTTCAGCCGAAATTTTATCACCAAGCGTCATAATCTTACCTAGCAAACTTTCAGCATCGCGCACACAGCCCTCAGAATGAATGGATATATTTTTAAGGACTAATTCGTCTATTTGCTTGTTTTCTTCTTTGCTTAAAAATTCCAAACGCCTAATCATGTTTTCCAATGAGACTTTTTTGAAATCAAAACGCTGGCAACGCGACAAAATGGTTTGGGGAATTTTGTGCACCTCAGTGGTACAAAGAATAAAAATCACATGAGCTGGCGGTTCTTCTAGTGTTTTCAGTAGGGCATTAAAAGCGGCCGTAGTCATCATATGGACTTCGTCGATGATGAATATTTTACGTTTGCTTTTAACTGGCGTAAATCTAGAATTTTCAATAATATTTTCGCGTACATTGTCTACACCCGTATTTGAAGCTGCATCAATTTCAATCGTATCCATACTATTGCCAGCTATAATTTCCAGACATGACGAACACTGATTGCACGGCTCACTATCCCCTGCTTTTCTATTTTCACAATTGACAGCCTTGGCAAATAATCTCGCCGAAGTGGTTTTACCTAGTCCCCTGGGGCCACAAAAAAGATAAGCATGTCCGAGCTGGTCGGTTTCTAGCTCATTTTGCAAAGTAATGCGAATATGATTTTGGCCAATAACGTCTTTAAACAGTTGTGGCCGATATTTACGATATAAAGTAGACATTTTTTAAGTTGATTATAATTCTAGTTCGGTTTAATTTTATAAGAATTATAACAATAAGTCAAAGCCTTGAATTATCAAGGTTTTTGATATTATTCAAGCTTTTAGGTATAATAATTTAATCATCTATTACTTTTTTTAAAACTAAAAATTCAAAAATAAAAAAGCCCGTTGAGATTTTCTCCGGACTTTTAATTTGTACAATTTTTTATACAGTCTTTTTAGGTGCGACTGGCCACCTTTTTGTTTTTTTGCAAATACTTTTCAATATATGCGTCTTCAAAAAATTTCTGTTGACGCAAAACTTTTGATGCATAGTCTTTGGCAAACCCACTGTAATATGCCAGGGCCACGTGTAAATTAGGATGCTTTGACAAATAATAATTCAAGATACATGAACTAACTGTCAAATTTGCAACTGAACATTGCAAAACTACCATTGGGTCTTTACCCAAATCTATTGGCAGTCCCAATTCCACCATCCACTTAGCAGTAGAGGGCATAACCTGATTTAAACCAATAGCGCCAGCTGACGAAATTGCTTTTTGGTTAAATGAGCTTTCGCATTCAGCAATAGCCAGAAGTAAAAAGGGCTGAAAGCCATACTTCATTTCCAATTCTCGGCACTGCCTAGCAATAACCAAAAGTTCCATTTTATCCAAATGGCAATGCTTGGACAAAATATCAATATAGGTGCGAACCAAATTAGAATTAGGATCGCACTGTCTGATTAGCGTCTCAAATTGATCAACTACATCCTCTTTTACCGGTAATTCTGGCACACTATTAAGCGCCTGTTTATTAATACAAGCGCTAACAATTTTGCTTCCAGGTAGTTTTTCCTCCTGGTATAGACAGGCAAGAATATAAAAAACAAATACTCCACTTGCCATAGCCACTAAAAAACAAAAACATTTTTCAAACGCATTTAACAAAATAGTCATTAACCAATTCTCCTTTTGTCTTGGGGGTTTGAGTTTAGTCATCTGCCAGTAGGCAAAGACTTTTATATAATGTACAACGTTTCAATATTATATCATATTATACATTTTTTGTCAAACAAAAATTAAACTTTGCCTAATTGTCCTATTTTTGACCTTTCCACAATTTCTCTAATAACCAACTTTCTATCACGACCATGCTTTAATCTTGATAATTCCTTAAGTGGAGCCACAATCTGCTGATTACCTTCAAAATAGTCTTTAAAATTATATACCTGCATATTGAAGGCGTCCGAGGCTGTATTATCTATAAGTAATCTCACATAGGGCGTGAATTTTTCTGCATTTAACAAATCATACTCGCTAACCTTGGGACCAAGCTGTTTAGCAATAGTCTCAGCATCATCCACACCAATACGATAACTAGCCACTGTACCCACATTGCCAAAAATAGCATCACGAACACGAGTGTCATTGTTTTGAGTAAGTTGAGCAATATATTGATGGCCAACAATCAGATTCAAACGATATTTTCTAGCCTCGGCCAAAATAGTGGAAATACTATCCGTGATAAAATTCTGAAACTCATCAATATATAAATAAAAATCTTTTCGTTGTTCTTCTGGCATATCAGCGCGTCCCAAAGCCGCCATTTGCAGTTTGGAAACAGCAATCAATCCGAGCAAATTACTGTTAGTCTCCCCTATTTTTCCTTTGGATAAATTCATAAGCAATATTTTTTGGCCATCCATTATTTCTCGGAAATTAATGCCACTCTTGGGCTGGCCGATAATATTTCTCATGGTTTCATTTTCTACAAAACGTCCTGTTTTAGAAATAACATAAGACAACATGTCGCTAGCCGTTGAGCCTTTTTGTGAAGCCGTATATTCCCTTTCCCAAAAATCCTTGACCATAATATCTTTAACATGCGACAATTTTTCTTTGCGAAAATCTTCATCCGTAAAAATACGCGCCAGTTCCACCAAAGTACCTGGATTGGTTTGATCAGCCATCAATGCAAGTAGCGCATTTCTCATATAATGTTCAAACATAGGCCCAGCCATGGCCGGATCTGGCAAGAGCTTATAAAAAATTGTGATCATTTCCTGCGCAGCCATGTCCATTTCGTATGGAGTTTTGGCTTCAAGCATATTAAGACCAATAGGACGATCAGCATCAGAAGGATCAAAAATAACCACATCATCCAAACGATCTTTGGGAATAAATGGCAAAATATCTTCTACAAAACTGCCATGAGGATCAACAATACAAACACCATGGCCGTTTATAATATCCTGGATAGCCATATGCGACATAAGATAAGTTTTACCGGTGCCAGTCATACCAATAACATACATGTGTCTTTGGCGATCTTTACTTTTAATTCTCACAAGAGTTTCTTCGCCACGATATAAACTTCTGCCCAAAATAATGCCTTCTGATGGCAAATTATAAGGCGGTGGCAAACGACGCGCCATAAGCCAACGAATTCTTGGCACCTGAGTTTCTGGTAATGGCAAATGCCATAAAGAAGTCATTTCTTCGGTGTTTAATACACTGCCGGTTTTTTCATTAAAACTGCGATAAATAAAATCATGTATAATTTTTTGGCCATTCCCCTTAATAACCGCTTTAAAAGAATTAGCATATTCATAGCTGGAATATTGGGCAAAAGAATTAGCTAAATATCTCAAAATTTCTTTGGCTTGATTTTCCAAAGGTGCAAAAGCCACCAACCTTAAATTCACATCCAAACCTGATTTTGAAGCTTTTTCTTCAATCCCCTTGACCATTTGTTCTTCCATTGGCGAAAGACGATATTGTGGTTTTTCTGTTCTATCTTTTTCTGTACCGGTATAAAACCAATCGGACGGCTTGCCAACAGCCGAAACAATTGAATTGCTACTAGCCGAAGTAAGGGCATCATTTAATTTTTTACCTTGTTGCATCTCTGAAGCCACCTTGACTCCTGATTTTCGCCACGCAGGATCAGCCGAACGCATCACCAATTGCACAGCCGCGGTTTGTCCTTCTGGTAATTTTGAAAGTACAGTCAAAACCGAGGTGAGCGGATCCATGTTCATTTGCTTATAAGTAAGAATTGGAAACATGTTGGCTTTTTTCAATTTTAAATATCCAGCGACCACAAAACCACGATCCTGAAAAATGTTATAATCTTCAATTTCTTCTATCTGACAATGAGGATATAGTGACAAAAACTGCTGTTTAATATAATTTTCTAAATAAACAGGAATAGCCACATAAAAAGAAATCAAACCTTCCTTATCTTTAATAATCTCAAAAGACCAGGCATCATAACGGCCAAACAACCAATATTTAAAGCCATGTTGATGTGGCAAGCCACCCAAATTAGCATAAAGATTTTCAATACCAGCCAATAAATCCTTGGCGTCTTTATGTTCGTCTTCCTTGTCCAAAACCATTGATGGCACGGACAAGCGAAAAATCTTTTTGTGATAAACAGCCGTAAAAAATTTATGACTAAAAACAAATTTTTTCAAAAATAAAAGAAATAAATAAATCAGGGCTACAATTATGCCCAAAGAGACAAGTGTTAAAATTAGAGTAATAAAAAAATCACTTGGCGAACCAGTAGCGACAGAATTGTTTGTAAGACCGTAATCCATAGCTTATAAAAAATAATTTTTCTTTTCTTCTTCGGCTATTTTTAGAATTTTGTCGGTTTTTATTTTAACAGTCTGTTCCAAGAAAAAACGATTGATACCAGGAACGAGTTTGAGCCAGCTACGCAGAAAAGAAATTACCTTTTTTAGTTTTAATTTCGGCTCCGCAATAAGCTTGGCTATGGCTATAGCGGTTTCTTCGCCTTTAATTTTGAATTTTTGACGATCAGAAGGATTCATTTGAAAAAAATAATCCCCTAACCCATCTTCTAAAACATGTTCAATTTTTTTGTAATTAACATCAGAATAAGCCGGCAAAGATAGGGGCGCGGCCACTGGAGGTATATCATACAATCCTTTTGATTCAAGAGTCTGACTTTCGGCTTTATAATTTTCAGATGTATGATAATCTTGGCTTTTTCGCTTACCTTCTGGCTGAGCAACAACTGGGGCTCTTTCAGGAAATTGCGAAACTGGTTTTAATTTTTCACTTTGAGTCATAAACCTATTATTGAAAGTTATTCAGTTGACTATATTATACCACAAATTTATTTTTTTGTGCTATAATAATATTAACTGTTAATAACCTTAATAAAAAATATTCCCATGCTTGAGAATATCACCAGCCTAAAAAATAAAAATGGGGCTTTATCTTGGATAAACATTACCAACGCCCAAGATTCAGAACTAGCTTATCTGAAAAAAAAATTCAAATTCAACGAAGTTGACTTGCAGGACTCACATACTCAAAATACGGCTCAACGTCCAAAATTTTATTTTCGTGGCAACTATTGTTTTTTAATTTTACAATTTCCCTTCTATAACAAACACAACCGCACCATTGAAGCCGAAGAAATTAATTTTTTTATTGGCAAAAATTACATCATCACCGTGCATCGCGATCGTTTACCTCCAATAATTGAACTTTTTAACACTTGTTATAGTGATAAATTCTATGCCGAGCAATACTTGGGAGGCTCTAACACTATGATGCTTTATGATATTATTGTCCGTTTGCAAGAATATTGCTATCCTATTTTGGATCATCTGAGCATAGATGTGCAATCAATTGAAAAAAATATTTTTGCTGGACGAGAAAGAGAAATGATGCGTGAAAGCTTGCTAGCCAAAAGAAACATTCTCAACTTCCGCCGTATCATGGAAGCACACAGAGATGTCTTGCACAAAATCGCCAAAGCCAAGGTGTCATTTTTTAATGTTGAAAAATCAAAAATATACTATGGTGATTTAATTGACCACACCAAAAATATTTGGGACATTTTAAATGGTCAAAAAGAAATGATTGAGGCCCTGGAAAGCACCAATACTTCACTTGTCTCTTTTCGTCTCAATGATATTATGCGACTGCTCACACTTTTTTCCGTCATTGTTTTTCCACTCACCCTGATTGCCGGCATTTTCAGTATGCGAATTGATAATTCCATGCCTTTTATTGACCAGCCTTATGGCTTTTGGCTGATTGTAGGAATTATGGCGACAATTTCTTTGATCATGCTTTTTTTCTTCAAAAGAAAAAGATGGATGTAAACTCAATTTTAAATTAAAAAATCCCCGCTAAGGGGATTTTATATTTCTTTCAAAACTTTTTCTAAATCGCTAATAGTCTCCACTCTCACCAAACTACTGCGAAGTTCTTTGGCATTGGGCCAGCCTTTTACATACCACAATAAATGTTTACGAAGTTCAACAATACCATGCTTATCTTTGGCTTTTAGTGATAATTTAGCGTGCTCCAAAATGGCTTTTTTTATTTTCTGTTGAGTGAATTCTTGGTATTTTCCTTTCTGCAAATATTCTTTTATCTGATTAAACAGCCAAGGCTGGCCATAAAGACCGCGCGCCAAGCCCAAACCATCAGCCCCGGTCTTTTCCAACATTACCTTAGCATCCTCTGGAGAATTCACTCCACCATTGGCCAACACAACTATTTTTGAATTTTGACTCTTAGCTTCCTGAACACAAATATCAATCATCTCATAATCAATATCCGCATTAAAAGGATTTTCATATGGCCGGCCATGAATCATAATGCAAGCAAGTGGCAAGCCCTTCATAAATTTTATAAAATCAAGAGCTGTCACATTTTCGCCGTCTTTTTTTATAGAAGTCCTTAGCTTCACTGACACTGGCAATTTAGTATTGCCAATTACCGCCTCAATTATTTCTTTACATTTTGGCAAATCACGCATCAATGTGACACCCCCGCCATGACCAGCGACTTTTTTAGCCGGACAGCCAAAATTTATATCAATGCCATCAAAGCCAGCTTTTTCACAAATACCCGCTGCTTTAGCAAACTTTTCCGGATGTTTGCCAAATAATTGCACTACAATGGGTTTTTCAGACTTGGCAAATTTTAAAAGCTCCAAAGTTTTTTTGGAGTCATAATGAAGGCCATCAGCCGAAATCATTTCCGTATAAACCACGTCGGCACCGTATTTTCTGCACATTTGACGATATGCTGAATCGGTGACACCAGCCATGGGCGCCAACACTAAAATTGCTTCCCTCCCTTTACGAAAGGGAGGGCTGGGGAGGGTTTGCCAAAAATTGCTCTTTGACTTTTTCATAATTATCTGCTATTTTAATTTAACTGTACATTAAACAATCAACCGTAAAGAAAGGAGCTTTTTTATGTTTACTGCAAAAAAAATTTTATTAGCGACCATTTTTATTATCGCCACCATCGTACTAACCTACCAATCCGTCAAGATCAGTAGCCAACTGTATCTCTGGCAAATCATGTTCAACTAAAAAAGGAGTCAATAAATGACACAACCAGAAACAAGAAAGTTCTTCCCTCTAGCCATAGCCATCAAGCTATTCAAACAATTTGACCTGCCGAGAGAAATCGGCCACATTGAATGGATAAACGACTATTGCTTTTCATCCAGTTATTATCCGACCGCTTTTCGCCTAGTAGATCTGACAGTTGATGAAAAACTTTACATCATTGCTTTAAAGTTTAAAATCGTCAATGTTGTCAACGAAAGGCAAGAATCAGCCCACAGCCAACGCCACCACTTTACGGTCATTCCCCTCAACGGCATCTACCGCTTGGAATGGATGGATGACGATTTCCAATCGGAATACAAAGAACTTTAATAAACGAAACTAATAATCACATTCGCCTTAGCACCCACACTAAGGCGATTTTTTTAAATCTTTTTCAAAGTATACCCCTCTGGAGTATCGTCTATTTCATAACCCAGATTTTTTATTTCCTCGCGCAACTCGTCCGATTTTTTAAAGTCTTTATTTTGTTTAGCTAACAATCTTTCTTCTGCTATTTTTTCTACTTCTTGGGGAATTTCTATTGTTTCTTCTTTATCTAAATCCAATCCTAATACCTTGTCAAAATCTAAAATTAATTGAGTAATAATATCAGGATGTAACCCACTATCCTTAAAAATACTTAAAAAAATAGCTACGGCTTTTGGTATATTAAAATCATCTTCCAAAGCTTCATTAAATAATTTTTTATAAACTAAATAAGAATCAATTTCTTTACTTCCAGCAGAAAATTTATTAACACTATTATTA
>JBAXTU010000014.1:0-23419 GCA_037130015.1 bacterium
GTCTATTTCCACTACCACCTCAGGTGTCACTTACAATTGGACTAATCCTGGCTATATCTCTTCATACAATGAAACAGATCCTGTTTGGCTGGCCGCTTCAACTTCGTATGCCAAATTGTCTCTGGACAACACCTTTGCCGGACAAAATATTTTTAGTGCGACAACATCATTAGCTTATGGTTCTAAAATTGGGGAAAGTTCATCTTATTTAAGTGTCTCCAAAATTACTATCCCTTCTGGAATTTTAGCGGGTACAGAAATGCCTATGATTTCAAGTAAGGCTAATATTGTTTATGACGGAGCTCCTCCTGTTACTGGTGATATGGCTGTGGCGCTATTTGATAGTGCGAGTATTATTGAAAATAATGGTAATAATCCACAATTAAATTTGTCGTCGGCTGATATAAGTAAGACTGGTTCATTGGTTTTTGACTTAAATTCATCAGCCTTAAATTTTAGTGGCGGGTCAGTTTATAATTTTGATAATAATATCCATGTAACCGGAACTTTGGCTGTCACTGGTAATGTGACTGGTGCTAATTTAAGCGTGAGTGACTGGAACTCAGCTTACACCATCGTTAATTCCTCCTCTACTAAATGGGATCAAATCTATTTAACTGTCACTTCTACTATGGCCAATTGGAATACCGCTTATGGTTGGGCTAACACTGGCCATACAAATTGGGACACGGCTTACTCTTGGGGCAATTGGAAAGCAGGCATCACGGCTTCCAACCCAATCACTTACAACAATACTACTGGCGCTATTGGCTGGACCAATTCTAATAATTATCTCGCCTCAACTGCCTTTAATTTCTCAGGCACAGGACTGTCTATTTCTACTACCACTTCAGGCGTCACTTACACTTGGACTAATCCTGGTTATATTTCTTCATATACTGAAACAGATCCAGTCTTCATGGCTGCTTCAAACTCACTGCCATATCTTGCATCTTTTACAGAATCAGATCCAATTTGGCTGGCTGCCTCAACCTCGTATGCTAAATTATCATTAAATAATACTTTTAGTGGACAAAATACATTTAGTGCGACCACGACTTTGGCCACTACTACCATGGCTTTTGATAGTTTTATTGGAAATACTACTGATGGGTATTTTTCAGTTTCTAATCAATATATTGGGACATTTCTGGCTGGCACTTTTCCAGGGCAGACAGAAGATCTTGTTAATTATCTTCCAATAATTAAATTTTCCAGTCCTAATTTGCTTGGTGGTGGAATGCCTAAAACAGGAGGAATTAGTAATGGCTTATATATTATTGAAGATAGTAGTTTAAATACTAATCCAATCTTAACTCTTTCTGCCGCTTATGTTACTGACGGATCTGCCAATATTGAATATGTAACTTCAACCGGAAATTTGAGTTTTAATAGCGCTTCCGGAGGATACACCTTTGATGGTACGGTTTATACTGCCGACGGCACAGTCCAAACATCCGATATTCGCCTCAAAGAAAATATTACTGATTTAAGTTATGGTTTGGATCAAATTTTGGCTTTGCATCCAGTCACTTATACTTGGAAGAAAAATCCTAGTGATGGTCTTAGGGTTGGTTTGATTGCTCAAGAAGTACAATCAATTATTCCAGAAGCTGTGGCTGTCAGCAAGGATGCCAATCAGACTTTGGGCTTAAATTATAGTGTCTTTGTTCCAGTTTTAATTAAAGCTGTCCAACAACAACAAACTGAAATTAATAATTTATCGGTTGGACTTTCAACTCCATCCACCAGCACTTTAGCTGTCACACAATCAGCTACTTTTTATGGCACTATCACGGTCAAAGGTGAAGCTGGTTTTGAAAGCAAAGTAGTGTTTAAGGATCATGTGTATTTTGACGCAGACTCTGCCGGCACGGCCAAGATTTTAGCTGGTGCCACTTCAACCCAAATAATTTTTAATAAACCATATGAAGTGACGCCGATTATTAATGTGACACCAAAAGCTAATATTAATGGACATAATTATTGGGTGACGAATGAAACTAAGGAAGGATTTGTTATTGCCATTGATCCTACCATGAGCAGTGATATTGAATTTAATTGGCAAGCTGTGGCCGTGCAAGGTGAGAATAATAATCAAAATACTGATCAAGATATTGTACCAAATGACCAACCTGCTAGCCCGCCACCATCAGAGCCTGATAATTCTTCTTCAACTCCGGACAACACCGAACCGCCAGCTTCTTCAACTCCTGATATAATTAAACCTCCGGCATCATCAGAAGTCCCGACTTCCACGGTAGAGGAAATACCTATAATTGAAAGTTCTAGTACGCCACAATAATTTTTGCTATTTTATTGACTTTTGATTTATGGTATAATATCAGCTAATAACTCATAACACACAAACAAAGAAATGATCCCTAAAAAAGTTTTTTTTGTCAGTGGCGTTGGTGTTCACAAAGACAAATTAGCCTCGTTTGAAAGCGCGCTTCGCCAAGCAGGTATTGAAAAATGCAATTTAGTTTATGTTTCCAGTATTTATCCGCCGAGATGCAAGATACTTAGCAAAGAAAAAGGCTTAAAAGAATTATCGCCAGGACAAATAACTTTTTGTGTCATGGCTAGAATGGAGACTGACGAGCCAAATCGTTTGATGTCAGCAGCTATTGGGCTAGCTGTACCAAATGATACTAATCATCATGGTTATTTATCAGAGCATCATTCTTATGGCGAGAGCAGTCGCAAAGCCGGTGAATATGCCGAAGATTTAGCCGCCACCATGCTCGCAACCACTTTGGGATTAAAATTTGATCCTAATGAAGACTGGGATGAACGCAAACAAATTTATAAAGCTAGTGGTAATATTATCAAGACTACTCATTTGTGCCAGTCGGCTGAAGGCAATAAAGACGGATTATGGACTACGGTTATTTCAGCAGCCGTGTTTATTTTGGAATAGAATTTAATTTTTAAATAAAAAAGTATGGAAAATGAAAATTGCCAATGTGGCCAACATAAACATCGCGGAGGAAAAATTATTTTAGGTATTTTGGTTTTGCTATGCATTACAGCAGTAGCTATTGTTTCTATTATTCGTGATCGTATTGTGAATATCCAACAAAATCAAATTTCGGTCATTGGTCATGTGAAAGTACCATATCAGCCGGATATTGCTAATGTTGTTTTGGGAGTGCAGGTTGATAAGGTTGCCAAAGCCGAAGATGCTCTTAATCAATTAAATGAAAAAGTAAACAAGATTATTATAGCAATTAAAGCAACTGGAGTTGCTGATGCGGATATTCAAACTCAAAATTATTCCTTAACTTCCCAATATGATTACATTAATAATGTTTCTGTTTTGGGAGGTTATAGCGCTAATCAACAATTGACTATAAAAATCAGGGACATTGGAGTTGATAATAATAAAGTTAGTCAAGTCATTTCTAAGGCTACGACAGCCGGAGCTAATCAGGTTAATGGAGTTTCTTTTGATGTTTCCAATCTTCAAGACTTAAAACAGCAAGCAAGATTATTGGCCATTGCCGATGCTAGAAAAAAATCTGAAGTTATTGCTAGTGCTCTGGGTGTGAGATTGAAAGAAGTAGCTGGTTGGTGGGAAAATATTATTCAATCGCCGGATACTAATCAGTCTTATCCTTATGCTGATGGTAAAGGCGGTATGGGTGGTGGAGCTAGTAGTGCCGTGCCGACAATTCCTAGTGGCGGACAGGAAATTATCACTGAAGTAAATATTAATTATATTATCAAATAAATAAATTAAAACAATATGATTTGCTTCAATTGTAAAAAGCAGGTGCCGGACAATGCACAAACCTGTCCTAGTTGCGGAGCGCCGTTAGTTCACCAAACTCAAATTGTCAAAGAAATTGGGGTTAGGCGTTATCAGCGTTGGATTTTTTATGCTGTCATTTCTATTATTTTTTTGGGTATGACTGGTGGCATGATAAAAATTTATACTGATTATGCTAGTGCTATCACCAAGATTAATGCAACACAAACAGCCCTAGATAAAGCTCAAGCTGATTTGACCAAGGTTCAGGGTGATTTGGGAACGGCTAGTAAAAGCTTGACTGACACGCAAGGTCAATTAAGCCAAAAACAATCCCAAATTGATCAGTTGACGCAAGCGCAACAAGGCATGGCTGACAGCCAAAAAACTTTACAGCAAAAAATAGACGAATTTACGAAAACTGTCGGCGATCAAACCACTCAATTGCAAAAATATCAACAGTTTAATTTGGATTTGGGTCCGGCTAATGCCGCTGTTTATAGCGAACTTTTGGGACTGAGCACTAAAATGTCCAATGCTGATCTTTTAAAAATACAAGTGGCTGATTATAATTTTGTTGGCACTGATACGGACAAAGATGGTTTGCCTGATATTCTAGAAGATTCTTTTGGTTCTAATAAGAGCAATGCCAATACTAATGGTGACATGAAATATACTGACAAACAAGAAGTGATAAATGGTTATAGTCCAGTGACGATTGGCAAAAAATTGCCTTTGGATATTAATTTTGCCAATGCCAACAAAGGAAAATTTTTAATTCAATCTGAAAGCAAGGGCCAGGTCTGGTATGTGAGTCCAGTCAATGGCAAACGTTATTTCTTTGGTGTGCCAACTGATGCTATTAATGCTATTAAGAAATTAGGATTATAAAAAAAATATTTTTCTAAAGAAGCAAAAAAAGCCGGCAAAACGGCTTTTTTGCTTTTGAGCCAGTCTTGTTTTATAATGAAGTCAACTAATAGTTAGTTTATACATGTCTAGGGAAATAGAAGAAATTAAAGCCAAATTGGATATCGCCGATATTATCGGCGGTTATTTGCGTTTGACGCCTGCCGGAGTGAATTTTAAGGCTAATTGCCCGTTCCATAATGAAAAAACTCCGTCTTTTATGGTGAACAAGTCCAAACAGTTGTGGCGTTGTTTTGGTTGTAATGAAGGTGGTGATATTTTTGAATTTGTGATGAAAATTGAAAATTTGGATTTTGCCGAAGCTCTAAAAATGTTAGCGCAAAAAGCCGGTGTGCAATTATCCCGCAGTGAACCAGGCATGGACAGTCAAAAAAATCGTTTGTTTTCTTTGTGTAATTTGTCTGCCAGATATTGGCATCAGGTACTGCTCAAATCATCACAAGCTGAAACAGCCAGAAATTATTTGCAAACGAGGGGATTATCATCAGATGCTATTGATGATTTTTGTATTGGCTACAGCATGGATTCTTGGGATGATCTGATAAATTTTTTGCGCAAGAAAGGTTTTACAGATAATGAAATTTTTTTGGCAGGGTTGTCGGTCAAAAAGGAAAGAGGTAATGGTTTTTATGATCGTTTTCGCGGACGCATTATGTTTCCGATTTATGATTTGTCAGGCAGAATAGTCGGTTTTGGGGGTCGGACTATGAAAGCTGACGAGTTGGCCAAATATATAAACACTTCGCAGACTGCTATTTATAATAAAAGTTTGATTTTGTATGGACTGAATTTTGCTAAAGATCAAATTAAAAAACAGGATGCTTGTATTTTGGTTGAAGGTTATATGGACGTTATTCCTTCACATCAGGCTGGTGTTAAAAATGTGGTGTCTATTTCCGGCACAGCGCTCACCATTGAACAAATAAAAATTTTAAAAAGATATTCTAATAATTTGTTATTATCACTGGACATGGATACGGCCGGACAAATGGCTGCCAGTCGCAGTATTGATTTGGCACTGGAAAATGAAATGAATGTCAAAGTGATCACGCTTGCTTTTGGCAAAGATCCGGGGGAGTGCATTAAAAATAATCCGCAAGACTGGACAGAAGCAATCGGCAAGGCGCAAAATGTGATGGATTATTTTTTGACAAAAATTATGAGCGAGTATGATATGAATACTCAAGATGGCAGAAAATTAATTGTTAAATTTTTGCTGGAGAAAATAAATAAAATGGCCAATCCTTTGGATAAAGATTTTTGGCTCAAAAAATTGGCTCAAAAAATTTCGGTCTCAGAAAATTCTTTGCGTGAACTCATGTCCAGGCTTAGTCCGGAAAGAAAAAGCTCGTTTGGCACGTATAAAAAAGAAAAACCGGCTTTAGTGGTTAAAAATTCCAACCGAGAAGTTTCGCTCATTAAGAGAATTTTGGAATTATCTTTGGCTTATCCGTTGCTTTTGTCAAAAGCGGTTTCGGCCATTGAAATTGACTACTTTGAGGATGAATTGGCTGGTGGGGTTTACAAAAAGTTGGTTTTGTTTTATACTAAAAACAGTAATTTGATTTCAGGCTCAACTGTGGATAACTCACAGTTTGATTTATTTGACGGCCTGAAACAATGGTTTGATGAAGCTGAAAGCGATAAAAGTCAGCTGGACCTCGTAAGTGGGGCCTTTTTCTCATCTCAAAACGTTTTGGCTGAGGAAAACGAAAAATCCGCCAGTGCGGAGATGGCTGGAATTATCAGATTATTGAAAGACGAATATCTAAAAAGAAGAATAGAATTTTTAAAAATTGAACTTCAAAAAGCCGAACGAGAAGCGCCAGAAAGAGTTGAAAATATTTATCATGATTTACAGGATTTAATAAGTCGTCGTCGCGATTAAAATTATATTTTATTTCATTTTTATATAGCTGATGCAGAAAAAAAATTCCAAGGAAAAAAAGAAAAAGCCAGTCAAAAAGGCGATCAAAAAAATCGCTGGCCACAAAAAGACATCTGTCAAAAAAATCAAAAAAACTCAGCCGAAGCATAACAGTCAACCCAAAAAAAAGACTAAGCCGGCTATTGTAAGCAGAGTCAAAAGCCAAAAAATAAAAAAAATTATTATCAATGCTGATCAAACAGCTATTGATACTTTGATTCGCAAAGGCAGATTGCGTAATTTTGTGACTGAACAAGAAATGCTACAAGCTCTCCCAGAATTGGAAGAGTATGTTGAACGTTACGAAGAATTGTTGGAACAATTGGATAAAATGAACATTGCTATTACTGAAAGCGGAGGTTTTTTTGCCAAGCCCACGCCACCGCCAATACCAACCAAACCAGTACTGACTAAGAGCGGTCGTGTGTCAAAAACTCGTCCACTCACCGACGCTAATGTTAATTTAGACGACATTTCAGCTGATTCTATTCAGATGTATTTGCGAGAAATTGGTCGGGTACCGCTTTTGGATTCTGAAAGTGAAGTGGCGCTAGCCAAACGTATTGAGCGTGGAGATATTGAAGCCAAGCATAAGCTTATTAAATCAAATCTAAGGTTGGTGGTTTCTATTGCCAAAAAGTTTACTGGCAAATCATTGTCACTGCTGGATTTGATTCAAGAAGGTAATATTGGTTTGTTTCGCGCCGTGGATAAATTTGATTATCGCAAAGGTTATAAATTTTCAACTTATGCCACTTGGTGGATCAGGCAAGCCATCACCAGATCACTCGCCGATCAATCTCGCACTATTCGCATACCAGTGCATATGGTGGAAAATATCAACAAGTTTCAGCAAGTTGAGCGTCGTTTGGTGCAGGATTTGGGACGCGAGCCCATGCCAGAGGAAATTGCTGCTGAAATGGGCGAGGACTTGGATAAAATTAATCATATTATTAAAATTTCCCAAGAGACTATATCACTTGGCACACCAGTTGGTGATGATAGTGACGATAGTATTTTGGAAGATTTTATTGAAGATCAAAAAACAGTCAGCCCTGACAGATCAGCGGCTTTGCAGATACTTCGCGACTATGTGAAGCAGGTTATTTCCGAGCTCACGCCCAGAGAACAAAAAGTTTTGGAAATGCGTTTTGGGCTCAAAGATGGTGTGGCGCACACACTGGAAGAAGTCGGCCAAGAGTTTGATGTCACTCGTGAGCGTATTCGCCAAATAGAAGCCAAGGCTCTGGAGAAGATTGAAAAAATTAAAGGCGTGGAAAAATTGAGGGATTTTTAATTTTTAGACATTTTTGTGCTGTTTTTGTGTTCTTGACTGGCACTGATTTTTTTGCTAATATAATTAAGTCATTTTTAACGAGTTTTGAGTTCAGCGGTAGCGAAATGGGTCCGACCGAAAGGGAGGACGGGCAGAAGTGAGGCGAGGCCAGCAGGCCGAAGCCGAGACGTCGATGAATGCGACCATAAGAAGCATTCAGCGTTGCCCCGGAAGAGCAACCGGCTTTCGTGTGTTGAATAAAAAATGAGTTTAAAAACAAGTTTTGAGTTCAGCGGTAGCTCAATGGTAGAGCAACCGGCTGTTAACCGGTAGGTTACTGGTTCGAGTCCAGTCCGCTGAGCTTAGAATTTGTTTAAATTAAAAAAACAGAGATACTAATCTCTGTTTTTTTTAATTCTAACTCGTTATTAAATCCGAATAAAAAATAAAAATTTACATAGACACAAAACGATATTTTTGCTATTATGGCAGAATAATAACCAAACAAAATACTCATGAAAAAGTTGCCAGTCATTTTATTATTACTGCTTATATCTGCATCTGCCTTGATCGTTGTTTTATTTTTGACTGGTGTTTTTGCTGAGCCTGCTTTGGTGCCTATAAAAATTGACACCACGCCCAATCAGTCAACCAGCTCAGACAATGGTAATATTATCAGTACTAAAATTTCTTCAACAACGGAAATAATTACCAAACAAGCAACAACAACTTTTATGATTCCAGCTCAATTGGATTTGGGCGTGCCTTTTGTCTCTCAGGCTCCGCTCCGAGATTGGGCTATGCCATACCAAGAAGCCTGTGAAGAAGCTTCCATGATCGCTGTTAGTAAGTATTATACCAAGGGCGCTCTGGACAGTCAGACTATAAATCGTGAATTGTTGGCTTTAATGACTTGGGAAGGCAAGCAAGGCTATCCCAATGATTTGACGGCTCAGCAGACGTCTGATATTTTGCTTAAATATTTTAATTTGTCTTCGCATTTGGATAGTAATGTGACCGTGGACAAAATAAAATATGAATTGTCAAAAGGGCATCCGATTATTGTTCCTGCGGCTGGCCGACTGCTCGGTAATCCATACTTTCATCAGCCCGGCCCGATTTTTCACATGCTGGTTATCCGAGGTTACGACAGTAGTAATTTTATTACTGATGATGTGGGCACCAATACCAAGGGCGAACGTTTCAAATACAAATATCAGAAACTGATTAATGCCATTCATGATTGGAGTCCAGATTTGGCTCAGGGAGGCATGACTGACGCCGAGATGGCGCAAGGCCGTAAGGTGATGATTGTGATTGATAATTTATAAATAAATTAAAATATGGAACCAGAACAGACTAGTGAATCTAAATATCCTTGGTACAAGTATAAACGAACAAGGCTTGATGCTCGTTTTTTTGCCTTTTGGCAATTTTTGAGCGCAACCATTATTATTGTGGCGACTATTATGCTTATAGTTGATTCTTTTTTTACTACCTCTGATGATTATGGTGCGTCTTCTACGGCTGAAGAAAATGCCAGTACTAAAAATTGCAATGTTGAAGGTTTGATTTTGCGTGGTGATGTGGTCACTTATATTTCTCCTGATGGCTATAATGATAATGGCGATGTGATTATAGATGAACAATCATCAGAAAATATTGTTGGTAGAATAGAGAAAGCAGAGAAAGATAATAGTATTAGGGCTATTATTTTGGAGGTTGATTCTTATGGCGGTTCGGGAGTGGCCGGCGAAGAGATTGCTGATGCTTTAAAAAATGCCAAAAAACCCACTGTCGCCTTGATTAGGGGAGCTGGTGTTTCGGCGGCTTATTGGGCATCAACTGGGGCTAATAAAATTTTTGCTTCAAAAAATTCTGATGTTGGCGGTATTGGCGTCACTATGTCTTATCTTGATGATGTTAAAAAGAATCAAAATGATGGTTATATCTACAATCAATTAAGCGCCGGAAAATTCAAGGATACTGGCAATCCGGATAAGGCATTGTCACAGGAAGAAATAAATCTTTTGATGCGGGATGTAAATATTATGCACAATAATTTTATCCAAGGTGTGGCGGAAAATAGAAAGCTAGATATTGAAAAAGTTAAAAATTTGGCTGACGGATCTTCAATGTTGGGCGAGATGGCTTTGGCTAATGGCTTGATTGATCAGATTGGTGGCGAATTTGAAGCTAAAAAATATTTAAAAGAAAAAATCGGTCAGGATGTGGATGTGTGTTGGTAGTTGAAATTTATTTTGTATTACTCCAGCCACTTGCTGATGATTTTGGCTGTGGTTAATGGTTTTTCTCCAACCACGATATGACCGCATTTTTCCATAATTACAAGTTCGGAATCTATTAGTTGTTTTTCTAACTCTTGGACTGAATCCAGGGGGGCAACTTCATCAAATTCGCCGGCAATAACTAAAGTTTTGGTTTTTACTCGTTTGCCAACTGGCACTAAACTGAATTTATAAAATTCATCAAACAATTCAATATTGATTTGCGGATTTAGGTGCATTAATTCTTTGGTTTCCATGGCGATAAGCTCGTGGCGTCTTTTCTGGCTGGCAGTTTTGTAGAGGATCATTTTTTCTATATTGCGATGGACTCTATTTGATAGCCAAGAGCGACGCAAATATGCTGGTAGAATTTTGGCAATTTCATATTCTACGGCCACAAAACGCGCAATCAGTCCTTCAACCTTAACCACTGGCGTGATGAGTACCAAGCGTTTTACTTTTTGTGGATAATGGCTGCTAAAAACCAAGCCTACTCTGGAGCCAAACGAATGGCCGACAATAATTACTGAATCAATATTTAGGGATTTTAAAAAACTATTAAGCCAATCGCTATAATTTTCTAAATTATGTTTGCCTTCCAATTGTTCGGATAGGCCACAAGCTGGCAAGTCAGGAATTATTAATCTATAATTGCCAAGTCCGCTCGCCATAGCCAATAGTCCCTCATGACTACCAGGAAAACCATGCAATAAAACTATAGTTTCTTTGGCTTGTTTATTTTTTTCCCAGTAAAAAGCTTTTCTGCAGTTGATGGTAATAGAATTTTGTTTGAAGGCCATAAAATTATTTTATATTTCAATTTTAACAGAAAACCGTCTTGACGGCAACATTTTTTTTATTTTATGGTTATGTTATAATAAATTTAATCTTAATTATTAATTTATAAAACTATGGCTTGCTCATGCTGTTGCAGTACTTCAAAAAAAGTTGCGAAAAAAACCGTCAAAAAGAAAAAGAAATAATTTTTGACAAAAAAATACTCCCGAAATTAATCGGGAGTGTTTTTTTATTTTTATTTGACGGTGTAAATTTTAACTTCCTGATTCTTGCCCTTTACTTTGACTCCACCCAGTGGAATAAATTCATAGTTGTCTTTGATTTGATTCTTGGTGCTCTCGCCGATGATGATTTGAGTTTTATATTCTTTGTTGAGTCCTTCCAGTCTTGAAGCCGTATTGACCGTATCGCCAATGACCGTGTAATCCATACGCAGATCAGAACCAATATTACCCACCACCACTGGGCCAGTGTAAATGCCAACTCCGATATGAATTTCCGGGTCGTTGTTGGCTTTTAGTTCTTGATTAAGTTTTTCTAAAGATTTAATCATGGCCATGGCCGCCTTTAGAGCATTGTCCGCATGTGAAGTGTCGTCTATGGGCGCTCCCCAAAAAGCCATAATAGCATCGCCGATATATTTGTCTATCACGCCATGATGGCGCAGAACTTCTCCGGTCATAGCTGTGAAATATTTGTTTAAGACTCGCACCAGTTCTTGAGGTGTCAGTCCTTCAGACATAGTGGTGAAACTCCTGATGTCAGAAAATAAAATAGTCATTTCTTTTTCTTGTCCGCCAAGAATTACTTGATCTGGTTTTTTTAGAATTTCAGCCATCACTTCTGGCGAAACGTATTTGGCAAAAATATTTTTAACTTGTCGTTTTTCTTTTTCAATAATCAGATATCTGTATAAAAAAAGGGCGCCAACTGACAATACCCAGGCCAGGCATAGATGGATAATATTAATAATTAGGCCAGCTTGAAAAAATATGATAGAGATGATTATTTGTAAAATAATAAAAATAATATTGGCAGTGATAGCCTTGATAATTGAACGGGAAAAAACAAAAGGCAAAACTGAAAGCAGAGAAACTATTAATAAAATAATAGCCATGATTGGCAAAGATAATGGTTTCAGCGAATAATTGCTGAGGATCATATTGAGGATGTTGGCTTGGATTTCCACGCCTGACATTTTTTGTCCGCCGGATAGGGGAGTGATTTGATCATCATGCAAGTCCGAGGCGGTGGCGCCAACCAGAACAATTTTGTTGTTCAAGTTTAGTGATTCTTTTTCTAATAATCGCCAAAAAGGAATTTGTCTGATATTGCCAGGCTTGGCTGAGTAGGCCAGGCGATTAATGGCTGATAAATTATTTAGATTTAGTAAATTTTGGCCACTATTTAAAGCTAGTTCATAAGCCAGAGAATTTATAGTTTGATTTTGCCAATTTATGAATAGAGGAAAATTACGCACCACGCCATCGCGTTCAGCAATTAAGTTTACTTGCCCTGTATAAGTATTGGTGGTAGATGCAAATTCAGAAAGTGGGGCAATAAATTTATCAGCGGTTGGAATATTATTGTTTAAGTTCAAATTTTCTCCTTCACCTGCCAAGACTAGTGGAAATTTTTTGTTGCTAATAGCTGTAGCCAGCGAGGCATCATCTTCTGTTCCTAGGCGGGACGGTTCAGAAAAAACAATATCTAGAGCCACGGCCTTAACTTGTTCCTGATTTAATTTGTTTATGGCCTGGGCAAAAATTTTTCTAGGCCAAGGCCACTGTCCCAAGTGTGTAAGAGATTCGTTGTCTATGGAAATAATTATAATATCTTTATTTACTGGTTTGGTTGAAAATAATCTGTCTTCCAAAAAATTTTCCCAGCCGGCAAATAAGCCAAAAGATAAAGAACCAGCCGTGATTATTCCGGTCAGAGTGGCGATTAAAAAATAATTAATTTTTTGCTTCATAAAAATTAGCGTAGAGCCGAATTGGCGGTGGTGCTGGGCTTCACATTGAGCAAGTTGAGAGTGTTGATGGTTTTGACGGTGGTCACCGGAGCCAAACGCAAAGTCGGCGCGACGCTCGTGGGCGTGGAGGTTTTGCCGGTTGTCGGCGCGACTGTGGCTGGTGGCGTGTTTGTTTTTAAATTATTATTTAAAGTCGGTGATGTTGGTGAAGCAGTTGGTGTATTTTGAATATTATTTGTTGCCGGCACAGTCGGACTGCTTGAAACGTTTGAATTATTAGTTGGGGTGGCGTTTGGATTACTTGTATTTGGAGAAATTATAATATCATTTGATAAATTAGTGCTTGTACTATCATTGGCCGTCGTAGTGTTTTGATTTTCTGTTGCGTTACTATTGACTTGTCCACTGACATTTGAATTTTTTCCAGTTGTGACTTGATTGGAATTCAAAGCAGTTACGCCTAATATTTTTTGTTTGAGTTTGATTCGGAATTCTGCGCCAGATAAATTTTGGTTTTTTAATTCATCAATTTTATTTTGTAATTGCTTGTCGGCTTCCTCTGAAGCTTTGATCCAATCGGTTTCAGGAATTTCCGGTGTGATTGGTTTGACCATTTCTGCAAAAATAGATTGGTCAGCTTGGATTTTGGCAATATCGGCCGAGCCAATAGCAACGATTTCTCCTGGATTAATTGAAGTGGAGCGGTCGGAAATAATTCTATCAGTTGGAAAATCAATTAGGCTGACCGAGACTTGATGCTCAGAACCGATGATAGTGGAAATGTCATTATAATATTCCATACCAAAAGCCGTGCCTCGCACCGTGGCCACGGCATTGGATGTTTGCACTTGCCAGCTGGAATCAGGAGTTAAAAGGCCGATGATTTTTGACCAGACACGTCCGGAAAAAAGTTTGGCCTGCACTAGCAGTTTATTATTTTGGCCATCAAATTCTCCAGTCTCCAAAGTAATTTTGCTATTTTTATCCAGTTTCATCACTGAACCATCAGGCCAATAGATATTGGCTGTGCCACTGTCATTGGTTTCAATTGTTAAAGGAATATTTAGAGTGTCGCCAGTTTTTAATTCATTGACTGTTGGCGGGGGTAATTCTTGACCACCAACACCAACAGTAAAAGACTCTGTCACTTTGCCACTTGTCACCTCAATCCAAGGAGACGTGACATCTTCTGCTAAGTTGGCATTGTTATTTTTTTGCCCAGTGCTTTTGGGATGCATATTTTGCCAAACAATAAAGCCAAGACTGGCAATAATGGCTAGGGCAATCAAGATTAAAATGATTTTTATTTTCATATATTTTTTATAATTTAATGCTTATATTATAGTTTTTTATTATCATCTTGTCAAAGGCCATGGCTTGACAAAAAGTCGATTGTGATATAAGATACTAAGTCGCTTCAAGTAAGTATTTTGGTAATGGTTCATTACAACATTTGTTTAAGGAGGTATCGTATGAGAAGACAGGTTGGTGAAAGCCAGATGTCAAAATTTATTGAAGGCTTGGATGAAGAGCTGGCGCATGTGACAGACTTTGATTCTGTGCTGGATAGGATTTTGTCAGCGGCCCGTAATTTGTCAGGCGCTGAAGCCGGTTCTATTTTTGTCCGGCAAGGCGAGGAATTGATTTTTCAATTGGCGCAAAACGACGTCATTGAGCAACAGCCCGGTTTGGCCTATAAGGGCATCAGAGTTCCTATTAATTGCGAGTCCATTGTCGGCTATGTGGCTGAACATGGCATGCCACTTGATTTGGATGATGTTTATGATTTGCCACAAGGATTGCCCTACAAGTTTGATAATCATTTTGACGAGGAGCATGGCTATCATACCAAGTCTATGCTCACTATTCCGCTGTTCAGCAGTCGTCGCAAATTAATCGGCGTCATTCAACTGCTCAATTGCCGGCAGGAAGGCGAGATCGTGAGTTTTAATATTAGCTTACGACCGTTTATCAGGCATTTGGCTATTGTGGCTTCTTCGGCTATTGAGCGAGTGCAAATCGTTTATTTCAATGCTTTGCGACTGATCAAGATTATCAGCGCTCATGATCCCAAAGAAACCGGAGCCCATGTCAATCGGGTGAGCGCCTATGCCAAAGTCATTTATCGGAACTGGGCAAAAAAGCAATGGTCGCTTGATGAAGATCATGTGGAGCGGATTCAGGACATTTTGGGATTGGCTGCCGTGTATCATGATATTGGTAAGGTGGCAGTACCACCGGAAATTATCAGAAAGCCGGAAAAGCTAACTGATGAAGAATTTGCCACTATCAAAAAGCATCCGATTTTCGGCCAGGAATTTTTTGAAAATCCCCAGTCAGATTTGGATGAAATCGCCGGACTGATTGCCAGTCAACATCACGAGCGTTGGGACGGTCAAGGCTATCCTTATGGTCTCAAAGGTACTGCTATTGCGGTGGAAGCCAGAGTCGTGGCCTTGGCTGATGTGTATGATGCTTTGTTGTCTCGTCGTTCGTACAAGGAAGCTTGGGACGAAAACAAGGTGGTGGAAGAAATCTGCCAGCAAGCGGGTTTGCAATTTGATCCGTTAATGGTGAATGCCTTCAAAAAGTCGTTGGAAGAATTGCGGGTTGTCACTCAGCGTTTCCCAGACGAAATTTAAGCAAATCAAAAAAACAAAACAGCTCCGTAGCCATGATTGGTTGCGGAGTTTTTTAATTCTTGACGCCGGCGAATTATGGTCAATTTGTGGGGTTGATTATGTTGCAAGCACAAATCTTGGCTTATCATTCTGTATTTTTGGTTGGTACGGTTATTGTTTTTGTTGGCGCTTTCACGGTGCTGTGGCTCAAAATTCCTGAGACGGCCAAGGTTGAAAAAGTGCATGCGGAGTAGATTTTGGTATTGATTTTTTTTGTTTAAAATGCGATAATTGGTGCAGGTTAGGGGAAATAAATATGGACTTAGTTGAATTTAAACAACAAACGATTAAAGAAAAATTGGAAATAACCGAAGAAAGATTCGGCAAAATTTTGAGCATTATTGATTTTGGCAATGTTAATTATTGGTTTGAGGAAGATAGAATGGATTTTGACGGCGGCAATATTAGTGCTGATGAAAAATTTTCTATCAGCTTAAAGATGCTTTATGAATTTTTAAGTTGTTTTTCGGCCAAGAGCAGATTTTATTTTGGTTATAACCCAAATAAAAATAAATCGCTTGGTTTTATTGCGGTTGCCGAAGGTATTTTTGGCAATAGGAATGTTATTACTAAACAGATGCAATTCGTAAAACATTATATTAAGGATAATGAGATAACAACCAGAGCTATAAATCAAAATAGAGATGGAAAATATATTTTAATACCAAAGTGTAATTTTGATGTAGAAATTTCAATTGATAGTGTTAGACTGGCAAAAGATTATGATACTATTTGTTTGTTGTCAGGTGATGCTGATTTTATGGCCTTGGCTCAATATTTGAAATCCAGTTTGGATAAAAAAGTTATTTTGATTAAAAGTGGTTTTATAAAAAGTGAATTTCATAATCTAGTTAATTTGGTTATTAATGCTCAAGATATAAAACAGTACATTGCCTTTAAAATGCAAAAAACCCGCCCCTAAAGGCGAGTCTTGCGGATCTCACGCTCGTATCCACGAGCAGGATAATCCTTGCGGATTACATCTATAATATACATTATTTTAATGTGCTTGTCAAAAGTTATCCACATGGTAATAAATATATCAATCATATGCAACAAATACTTCTCTCTCTAGCAACTTTTGTCTCCACTCTCTCTGGTGGGCTTTTGGCTGTTAAATTAAAAGATAAAATAAATTCGGTTATGGGCTTCACGGCCGGTGTTTTGCTGGGCGTGGTTTTTTTTGAAATTTTCCCCGAGATTATAAATCAAATCAGAATAAATGATTTTCCGCCAATTAATGTGATGATCGCCTTGGTTGTTGGTTTTATGGTTTTTCATGTTTTGGAAAAAATGGTTTTGATTCATCATTCGCACGAACATGATTATGCGGAACATCATCATCCTCAGGTTGGCGTGTTTTCAGCTTTGGCGCTGGCTGGACACAGTTTTATGGATGGTGTAGGTATTGGGCTGGGTTTTCAAATCAATCCGGCTGTGGGACTCTTAGTGGCAATTGCTGTAATCTCACACGATTTTACTGATGGTATGAATACGGTGGCTTTAATGGTTAAAAACAAAAACACCATCAAAAAGTCCATTGCTTTTTTGCTTTTGGACGCTATTGCTCCAATACTAGGCTCAGCTTCAACTTTATTTTTCAGTTTTTCTAATAATTTTTTAGTTTTATATCTGGGCTTTTTTGCCGGTTTTCTTTTGTATATTGGTGCTAGTGACATTTTACCAGAAGCGCACAGTCAAAAAAGCTCATATAAACTCATCGGTTTGACTATGCTTGGCATTGCTCTGATTTTTTTTATTTCTCGTCTAGCTTAATAGTGAAAGAAGTTTTGAACTAGTGTCGTATTAATTAGTGAAGGCCTGAAACAATAGGCCAGCCCGAGTTGTGGGTAAGTTAATTTTTTCATGTCAAAAACAGGTTTATGGGACCTGTTTTTGGTTTATCAAGTTATCTGTTATAATAAAATTATAAATTTAATTTTTGTTCAATGAAAAAGATAATTTTAATTATATTGGCTTTATCTCTGCTGATGCCGGTGATGCCGGTTGAGGCTGTGGTCAAAAAAGCGACAGTTGTCAAAAAAACAGTTGTGGCCAAACCCAAGCTCACAGCCAAAACCAAAATGCTGGGGCGTTTTTTGGTGGAGACACAAAGTTTTGATCGTCTGTGGTATGCCAGCCAAAAAGATCAAAAGCGTTATTTAATAAAAGAAGATGCCGACCTAAAATGGCTTATTAGTAAATTTGGCGTGGTTATTGGCACCAAGGATTTGAATAAAATACCAGCTACTCCAAAACAAAAAGCCACGGCCAGCGTGGTCACAAAGTATAAAGGAAAAATTGTTTTGGCTGTCAAAGATGGCGATGCTTGGTTTGTTAATCCTGGTGATGGTTTTCGTTATAAACTGGAAGATTTTAATAGCTTTTCTCAAGTGATGAGAGTTATTGGTTTAGAAGTTAATGATGCTTCTCTTAGACAGCTAGCTATGAATAGTGAGCAATTGGTTTTTGATCCGACTTTTACGGGCGAGGCTTATGTCAGATATGATGGTAATAATTTTTATAACGGATTAAATAATAAGACTGTTTTGCCACTGGCATCACTGAGTAAGCTTATGACAGCGCTGGTGCTCTCAGATTTGAATTTGGATTTTGAAAAATGGGTGACCACCACCAAAGAACAAATGAATTATCCGCGTCTCACGGCTGGCAGTGGTAATACCAGTGAAGTGTCTCTTTTGGCTGGAGACAGGGTGCGTATTGAAGATTTGTGGGTTTCTATGCTACTAGCTTCATCAAATCAATCAGCGGTTATTTTGGCTGATAATAGCGGACTTAGTAGAGCAGAATTTGTCGCCCGTATGAATCAAAAAGCCAAAGATCTGGGACTTAAAAAAACCAAGTTTTATGAGATGACCGGGCTCAGTCCATATAATGTGAGTACACCAGAGGAAATGGCTATTATTGCTAGCACGGCTTTTAAAAATCAAAAAATATCCGATGCTAGTGTTAAGGGCAATTATGTTTTTGAAGTTGCGGATAGTAATGGCGGACCGCGATTGGTAAAAATAATTAATAGCAATTATACTTTGCTGGGCATGCAATTGGACGGTGCCAAAGTTGGTTATTTGATTGAAGCCAAAAGCAATGTGGCCGTGAAAAAAAACGGGGAGATTATTGTGGTGATGCACGCCAGCGGACTTCAACAGCGCAATAAAATTGTGCAGGGTTTGCTGGATAAGATGGAATATGCCTTTGGTCAATAAAATTATAACGCTAGGGCAGTTTTGGCGCCTTCCCAAATGGCGTCATTGATACGGCGAGGCGAGACCGCGTCACCGATGGTGATGACACGCTTAGATATTTTTTTGGCAATATTTTTCAGCCCATCATTAGAATGAGCACCCAAACATAAAACAACAGTATCAGCCAGCAGTTGCTGGTTTTTTTGATTGCTATTTATTTTTAGTCCAGTAGAATTTATTTCCAAAATTTTAGTGTTGAGCATTATATTTACGCCTAGATTTTTCAGTCGTTCAATGGCCAAAGCTTTTTCATCAATAGGCGTTTCTGTCGCTAGTTGGTCTGACATTTCTATAATAGTGACTGGATGTTTTCTGACAGCTAAATATTCAGCCATTTGTAGTCCCACACAACCGCCACCAGCAATAGCCACTCGTCCCTTGGCTCGGGATTTTCTATACAAAATATCAGAAGCTAGTACGACATTTTTATGATTGATGCCAGTAATATCTGGTCGCTTTGGCGATGAACCCATGGCCAAAATTATGGCGTCAGCTGAAAGTGATTTTAAAAGTTCAGGAGTTAATTTTGTTTTGGTTTTTATAATCACTCCGGAATTTCGCAAATCATAAATTAATTTTAATCGTAATTTTTCCCAGCCATCGCGATGAGGTGTTTGGCTGGCAATTAGTAGTTGTCCGCCCAAATATTTGCTTTGTTCATAAAGAGTGACGCTGTGGCCACGCTTGGATGCTGTAATAGCTGCGGTCATGCCACCGGGTCCGCCACCAACCACGATTATTTTTTTCTTTTTGCCAGATTTTTTGGCAAAGTCTAATTCATGTCCGCTACTGGCATTAACAGTGCAACGCGCGTCTTGTCCAGCAAACAATCTACTGATACAACCTTGATTGCAACAAATACAATTGTTGATTTCTTTAATATTTCCAGCACTGACTTTTTTTGGCCAATTCGGATCGGCCAAGAGTGGTCGGCCAATAGCCACAAAATCGGCCCAGCCGTCACTAATAATTTTTTCAGCCAGTTTTGGATTGCGTATTTTGCCAACAGTGATGACCGGAATATTAACATTGTTTTTTATTTGTTTGGCTAGTGGCACCAAAATATTTTCTTTTACAGCCATTGGTTGGATAAGTAGTCCTTTGAGATATGAACCGTAATTTGAAGACGTCACATGAATGGCATCGGCGCCGATAGCTTCTAATTTTTGGGCGATTAAAATACTGTCATTAATGGTCAGGCCACCTTTTACAAATTCATCACCGGAAATTCTGACCATGATTGGAAAATTATCACCCACATTTTTTCGTACTGCTTCATAAACTTCCCGCAAAAAGCGAAAACGTTTTTCTGGTGTGCCACCATAAATGTCTCGGCGTTCATTACTGAAAGGGGATAGAAATTGAGTGATTAAATATCCATGAGCTGCGTGAATTTCCACAAAGTCCAAACCCGCTTTTTTGGCGCGTAGTCCAGCTTCTCCAAATTTTTTAATAATATCTTTTATTTCTGATAATTTTAAGGCTCGTGGCATTTCTCCGCTGAGAGGTTCGGCAATGGCTGATGGTGCCAGTGTTTGTTGGCCAATGTTTTTAGAAGATGTTTGCCGGCCAGCATGATATAATTGGATGCCGATTTTTGTGCTATTTTTGTGGGCGACTTGCGCTAATTTTTTTAAGCCTGGAATAACATGATCAGCGTGGATGCCCATTTGTGAAGCAAACCCTTTGCCTAAAAGATCAATATAACTAGCTTCAAGAATAATCGCACCCACACCACCCTTGGCGATGCTCTCAATATGAGCAATATATCTTTGATTGGCTGAGCCATCTTTAGAAGCATAATTCAAAACCATGGGTGGCATAATCAATCTATTTTTGATAGTGAGCTTGCCGATTTTGGCTGGCGTGAAGAGTTTTGGGAATTTTGACATAGAGATTTTTATAATTGATATTATTTATATAATAACATATTTTGAGATTTTTTTATACATGAGCTTGATTTATTTATTTATTTATGATAAGATAATTTTCTATGGAAATACGTAATATCGCCATTATCGCTCACGTGGATCATGGCAAGACAGCTCTAACCGACAAACTACTCAAACAAACCGGCATGGTGGCGGAAGATTTTTCAATGGACACTAATGCTTTGGAAAAAGAACGAGGCATTACTATTTATTCCAAAAATGGTTCGTTTTTTTATAAAGGCATCAAGATAAATATCGTGGACACTCCTGGCCATGCTGATTTTGGTTCCGAAGTTGAACGTGTACTTCGCTCAATTGATTCTGTTATTTTGGTGGTTGATGCGCAAGAAGGTCCCATGCCTCAAACTAGATTTGTGCTTAAAAAATCTTTGGAGCTGGGCTTAAAACCAATTGTGGTCATTAATAAAATTGACAAACAAGCAGCTCGTCCAGATATGGTGCAAGAAGAAGTTTTTGAATTATTTTTGGATTTGGGCGCCAATGACGAACAATTGGATTTCCCAGTCATTTATGCTATTGCCAGAGAAGGCATTGCCAAATTAAATCTTGATGACAAATCTGTTGATTTGACACCACTCTTGGAAATGATTATTGCCAAGGTTGAGCCGGCCAAAGCTGATGCTAGTTTGCCACTACGCATGCAACCGTTTAATTTGGCTTATGATGATTTTCTTGGCCGTTTGGCTTTGGGTCGTATTTATGAAGGTACGGTCAAAGTTGGTGGACAAGTGATTGTTAAAAAACCAGACGGCGAAGCTCGCACTGGCAAAATCACCAAAGTTTTTTCTTTTAAGGGTATGTCGCGTGAAGAAGTGGATGAAGCTTATGCTGGCGATATTGTTATGATTGCTGGACTCCCCGATATTTATATTGGTGAAACTATTTGTGTTAATACCGATCAAGAGCCGTTGCCAGCTATTAATATTGATGAACCGACTATTTGTTTGAATTTTTTGGTTAATAGCTCTCCATTTGCCGGTCGTGAAGGCAAATCAGTCACCAGCAAACAGATTAAAGAACGCTTGCAAAAAGAATTGGAAGTTAATGTTGGTTTAAAAGTTGATTTTGAATCATCTGAATTTTATAAAGTTTTTGGACGTGGTGAGCTTCATGTGGCCATTTTAATAGAAAACATGCGCCGTGAAGGCTTTGAACTTCAAGTTTCTCAACCGCAAGTCATTATCAAAGAAGTTGAAGGCGTCAAAAGCGAACCATACGAAGAAGCTACTATTGATGTGCCCACGGAATATGCCGGCTCAGTGATTGAAAAAATGTCCAAACGCAAAGGCACTATTATTCATATGGATCAAGACACTGGACAGACCAGAATAATTTTTGAAATCCCGACCCGTGGACTTTTGGGTTATCGCGGTGAATTTGTGATTGATACTAGGGGTGAAGGTATTTTGTGTACTCGTGTTATTGGTTTCAAGCCTTATGCTGGACAAATTGACAAGAGTGATGTTGGTTCCATGATTTCTATGGAAACTGGCAAGACTGCCGCCTATTCTCTGGATAATTTGCAAAATCGTGGTACTTTGTATGTGGGTGGAGCTGTGGAAGTGTATGAAGGACAGGTAATTGGTAATGTAAGCAAAGGCAATGATTTGACTATTAATCCGATTAAAGGTAAAAATCTCACCAATATGCGTTCATCTGGCGCTGATGAAGCCTTAAAACTTTCACCGCCATGGGAAGTAACTCTTGAACGCGGTTTGGAAATTATGAAAGAAGATGAATATTTAGAAATTACGCCCAAAAGCATCCGTCTGCGTAAACAAAATCTTAAAGAAGTGGATAGAATCAGGACTGGTAGAAAAGGAAAATAAAAAAAACGGGATTTATTCCGCAGTCAGTAATAAATAATTTGTAGAGACGCATTGCAATGCGTCTCTACTTTATTTTTTTAGATTTCTTAAATGTCTGATAATATAGGCGATGATCATAGCGATAATAATGACAGCAATAGCAATATCAAAGCCATGCAGACGATCTTTGACGGTTTGCCAATTTTCTCCTAGTTTGATGCCAAGATAAGTGAATAAAGCACACCAAGGCAAGGCACCGGCAAAAGTATAGGCCGAAAATCGTTTTATTTCCATTTTGGCGATACCAGCTGGAAAAGAAATATAGGTGCGAACCACAGGCAGAAGTCGGCCGAAAAATACAGCCATTTGTCCATGTTTTTTAAACCAATTGTCGGCCATATCCAAATCATGGCGGGAAATTAGAATATATTTGCCATATTTTTCTATTAATGGCCGACCACCAGCTTTGCCAATGTAATAAGCCAATAATGAACCGAAAAGATTGCCCAAAGCGCCAATAATTGTGGCCATTATGAAATTCATTTTGCCTAAGGACACTAAAAATCCAGCAAAAGGCATAATGATTTCTGAGGGAAAGGGGACACCGCAACTTTCTAAAGCCATTAAAATAAGTAGGCCACCATAGCCTAGCGTTTCCATAATTTTAATGATAATGTCCGCTAAGATAGAAATGATAAAAGTCATAGGTTTTATTATATAACAATTTTATTCACTTTTCAAAAAATCGGAAATAGTGTATTATA
>JBAXTU010000015.1:0-19484 GCA_037130015.1 bacterium
GAAGAATATTCTTTAACAATTTCTTCATCCAGTGCGTTATTAACAAAATCTTTAATATATTTAGAATGTTGGGCTATATTATCTGCTACATCATTAACAATATATGAATTTACGGTAAATTCATAATATTTTTTAATATAAATCAAATATAACAGAGGCTCAGATATAGAATTAAATGCGCTAGAAATGGTATCTATTTGCTTTTTAAAATCATTATTAAATCCTTCTAAAGTTTTATTTTTTTGTTTAAGTTCTTTAATAAGATTATTTTTTTGATTATCAATATCAGTATCAAGTTGTTCTTTATCAAGATAGGTTATTGAATTTTTTTTTTCATCAAATATTTTTTTCCAATTTCCATCAATAAAAATCAGTGGTCTTATTTTTCCGCCAAATTTTTCCGCTAATTGGTTCATATGAAAAATTTCTAGAGATTCCAAAATTGTTCCAAAACCACCAGACGGAAGAACAACGCAGATATCACAAAATTCAATCAGGGCTTTTTTTCTATCACTAATATCTTTTGCTGGGGGCAGATTCGTTTTTGAGGATCTTTTTAGCTCTTTATCAAAAGTAGCCATTGGAACACCAATATTCCAGTATTTATTTTTATTTTTGTCTTTTTCAATCGCTATATCTGCTCCACAACTTAAAGCTTCCATGGTGCCAACATATCCGCCATGGATAATGCCATAACCATTTTCAATAATTAATTCGGCGGTATTTTTTGCTAATTCATATTCTTGAGTTTCTTTATCGAGAAATGTTTTCCCAAAACAAGCAACATAGCTAATGTCGCCAGCTTCCTTTTTATAGTCAAGGAACGACTTTTCTAAATCGTTAAACTCATTATTTTTCTTCATAGCTATTTTTTTCCTTTTTTAGCAAAAATATAATAAAATCGGGATAAAAATTGGTTCCTAATATATCGCTTTCAAAAACATTGACTATTTTCAATCCGTTTTTTCTAAACAGGGATGTGTAATATTCTAATGGTCTGTGATAGTCAGTAAAATCTAGCCCATTTTCATGAACAATTTTTTTGTGCTTAATTTCTTTGTCATACTTTATTTCTCCTTTCGGCAAGACTCTGTGTGTAATTATGCTTTCTTTCATATAATCAAAGCATGGATGGCAAAAACTTACCAAAACAAAACCATCGTCCTTTGCTAATTTTTTGAGATTTTTCAAAAACTGATCGTGTTCGTTTTTTTTAGTGATACATAGCCAAAGATTAGATAGCACAAGGTCAAATCTATTTTCTAGTTTATGTAAATCGCGGTATAACTCTTTTTTTGTCAAAAAAACCGGTTTCTTAAATTTTGTTTTTGCCTCTTTAATCATTTCGTCTGAATTGTTATGAGCAAAAACATCATAACTATTTTTTGATAAAATATTCGCATATTCTCCCCATTCGCAATTATAATCAAATACTTTCGAGCCAGCTGGCAGATATTTTTTTACAATTTTTAATACTTTTTGATCCAAAACCTTATTTTTTGCGTTTTGTATTTTATTGGTTTTTGAAGCAATTTCCGACCATTTGTTTTCTATCGCTTCTAAACTTTTTTCTCTGCTGGTAAGTGTGGGATTTTTTTCAATAAAATAATCTCCTACAAAAAGATAATCAATCCCAGTTCGCAAAAATAAATTTATTGCATCACGAGGTGTTTCAACTATTGATTCATTGTCATTTAGCGAAGTATTTATCACTATTGGCACGCTTGTTATTTTCTCAAACTCACTAATCAATTTATGATAGCGAGGATTATCTTTTTTGTTTACGGTCTGCAGTCTTGCACTTCCGTCTTTGTGCGTTATTGAGGGCACTTTTTCAGAATGTTTTACTTGAGCATTGATAATCATATAGGGTGCCTTGAAATTAATATCAAACCACTCATTTGTTTTTTCTTCCAAAACGCTAGGCGCAAAAGGGCGGAATTCTTCTCTATGTTTTACTTTGGCGTTTAGAATATCTTTCATTTTTTTATCTATCGGATTCGCAACAATGCTGCGATTACCTAATGCCCTGGGACCCATTTCCGATCTTCCTTGAAACCAGCCAATGATGTTATTCTCCGCAATTTTTTCTGCAGCCAATTTCGCAAGATTGTCGAACTTCATTTTTTCATATTTGATCGGTTCATCCACGTACTGCAAAGCATTCAGAATATCTTCTTCAGAATATTCCTTGCCTTGATACACCGATATTGATTCCCTCAATATTTTCTCCTTGTCATATTCTGCGACCCCATAATAAGCATTGCCAAGACATTGTCCGCTGTCTCCTGCAGCTGGTTGAATGAAAATATTTTTAATTTCAGTATTATCAATTATAGCTCTATTTGATACAGCGTTTAGCCCTACACCGCCTGCTACGCAAAGATTTTTTATTCCAGTCTTTTTTACCAGATAATCAACCTTAAATATCAAAGCACGATCAAGCTCTCGCTGGATAAGATAGGCGATATCCTCGATGTCTTCAGTAATTTTTTCATCAGGTTTTCTGGCTTTGATTTTTATTCCTTGCATAGTTAACCACTTCTCAACTGCTAATGAAGTTTTTTCACGATTACGGTTTACATCAGGGATTAAACATTTCACCTGTCCATTCGGCAAAAGATCAAATATTTTTACATCTTTATATTTATTTCTTTTTTGTCCATAAGCTGACAATCCCATCAATTTTCCCGCAAATTTGTAGCCATAAAAACCACAGAAATAAGTAAAATATCTATAAACTCCACCAAATCCATTTTCCTCTGCTTCAATATCATCCCTTTCTAATAATTTAATCTTGTTTCCGTCACCAACAAAATAGCTATTATGCTCAATTTTGTTTTTAAAATAATTTTTTGCGTTTGTTGTGTCATTTTCTAATTTATTGGTTAAAACATTTCCGTCGCCGTCTATTACCACAATAATTGCTTTTTCAAATCCAGAGGGATAATAAGCGGAGTAGGCATGTGAGAGATGATGATCGCAGACAGCTATTTTATTTTTTGAAACTCCAAGGCCATTTTCTGCTAATTGTTTTTGGACTTCCAAAATGCTTGGCACTGTATCTAGACAACGACTGGCAACAAATAAATCTATGTCCTCCAGATTTAGTCCATTGTTTTTCAATAGATAATCAATACTTTGTTTAAATCCATCTGAATACTGCTGACGACTAAGCCTTTCTTCATTTATCAACATTTTTACTTTTCCATTTACAATTAAACAAGCGCCACCATTATCGAGAGGTAGGTTATAGCTAGTTTTTTCTAAATTAAATCCGATAATTTTCATACTTTATAACTTTTTATATATAAATCGTTTTCGTAGCGGAGCGGAGAAAACACCTTATTCCCCTCTATAAATTAATAAAAAAACAAAATTGAATTCTTTTTAAGAGTTTCCCGTCTTTTACGGGAAAAAGAAAAACATATATTTCAGCTAACGTTTCAGTATATGCGATGTTTTGCGGAGTGAAACGGAGCAAAATATGGGAGAGCGAAGTGCAACGAGCGAACCGCATATACTGTGTTAGGCGAGCCGAACGGAGCGATAGCGGAGTGAGAGTGCAACGTGCCTTGCGTATTTTTGAAAAATTTATCCATATTATTCCGTTTTTGGTGGGCTTTTTATTATTGTGTTTGATTTTTTTGTTTTGAAAAATGGAAGAGGGGCTTGGGGGTGAATTCCATTTTTCAAAACTCCTTATTGTATTTCTTGTATCCCAAGATTTTTAAGATAATTAAATATATTATCATAGAACTTGATGTTTCTTGTTTTATCACTTACATCACCAGGGGGAACAAAAATGACCATACCTTGTCTAGCTCTTGTTAAAAGCACTCTGTATGCATTAAGTAAATAGTTTTTTTGAATATCTTGATTAATATTTTGCCATTTTGTGCCTTTAAATTTTCTAAAGTTCCATTCATTATTATCTATATATAAGTCCGAATCCCAACAAACACAAGTCCAGTCTAGTTCTAATCCTTGAATATCAAACTCAGTGGCAACTTCTTCTAGAAAAAAAGAGGACCTCACATCGTTTTTATCATTTAAAAACCATATTGGTGGTTCAATACTACTACCAATGTTTATACCGAACGGTCTTAACCTGTGACCTCCTGAAGATGCAACCATTCCAATCCTTTCACTTCCTCTGGCCATATCCTTTAGCCATTTTTTTGCCTTTTCTAAATTCCTTGTAATAGCAATTGGATAATGAATAGATAGGTCATTTAAATATATATCCTTTGCTAATTCAGTTTCATGCTCAAGAATTGCATGTACAAAATCAGATAGTTGCTCTGACCTAAAAGAACGAACCGATACAGCTAAATGTAAATCTTGTTTAGCAATCGCATTATCACATACCCATGTTTGCAATTCCTCATTTTTTAAATAATTTGAGTTTTTAATTATCAGATTTGAATAATAGATGTCCCAATCTAAAAACTTATTTTTTAAAGAATTAATCCATTCTTCTAAACCAGCTTCGCCTGTATTTATTTCCTGGCCACCTCCTATTAAACAAATGATAGTGCACCAATCCTTATGTCTATTCATTACTTCAATTAAAAATTCCGGTTCTGACATATTAAAATCTTCAACCCCTTTTTTCCTTTTCATGAAAGAGCTTGCTTGTTTATGTGTCCATGCTCTTTGCGCCTCATCAAATACAACCACCTTTTCCGTGGGGGCTTCATTTGTAATAAGTGCATCATCCCTAAAGTGGTGAATATTCTGAATAAAAGCATTGGCTTTTATTGCTGCTTCTTTTTTACTTATATTCCCACCATTATTTTTTACTGTTTGAACCTCGTCTCTGGTCAATGCTTCTCTAAGTACATCAACTAGCGGTCCATTACCTGATAAAAATACAGCATGTTCATTTTTATCGATATTCATTCTTTGATTTGCAATATTTAAGCCTGCTAAAGTTTTACCTGCGCCAGGGACACCGGTTACAAAACAAATTGATTTTTTATTGTGAGTTTTTGAAAAATCAATTATTTCATCAATACAATTTGATGTTTTAGATAAATTAATTGCGCCACCGTCTGAACGTGATATTTCTTTTACATCATGTCCTTTGTATAGCGCTTGCGCAGCTTCAATAATGGTAGGTGTTGGCTTATATATTGAGCTTTCCCATTTTTGTGGATCAATAGTCTGATTTCCTTTTTCTAAAAAACAACCTTGAATGACTTCATATAGGTTATGTTTGTTTGCGAATAATGGGTAATATAGTAAGTCTTGATACTTACCAATAGTATTGTGAACGCTTTCGGCTTCGGTAGATATTATGATTGGAAATAATTTTGCGTGATGACTACCCTCATGAAAATTTTTAAGATCTAAACAATAATCAACCACTTGATCTACTGTGTGTTTTTCATAATTTTCATCACCTACTTTAAATTCAAGAACAAAAATCAGATCATCAATTATAATTATGTTATCAACACGCTTTCCCATTCTGGGTATGGCAAATTCAAAAAACACATATCCATTTATGTTATTTGGCAAGGTTTTTTTTAAAATTTCTATCTGCCTTATCCATGCATTCCTTTGTGCATTTTCTAATGCGTGGCTATGGTTTTTTGTCAGCTCTCCTAAAATTAAAGAATTATCTTCTCTAAGAAAACCAAGTATTGAATTGCCATAGTAAGATCTGTTCATTAATTTCATAATTACATCATTGTATATAAATAATAGTAGTTTTCTTCATAAAAATTAAATTCTTTTTCGGAGCGATAGCGGAGAAAACACCATATTACCCCCCCCTCTTTAAAATTAAAAAAATCAAATTCCTTATTTCTTAAAGCCCACCAAAAACATTTCAATTAACAAATTTTTCAAAAATATGTCGCCTAACGTTTCGGCATCATCTGAAGTTTGCCGTAGCGTAGCGGAACAAAATATGGGTGAAGGCTTTTGTATAAAAGCCGTAACCAGATATGCCGTGTTAGCTGATGTATGGCTTTTTTTAATCGCGATAGCGATTTGCTATAATTTAATTATAAAAGTTTTGATTGAATTGATGACCCTCCATTTCTGTATTTTCCAGTATTCCCATTATCGTCCTTTCTTTCTTTAAATGTTTTTTCTACAACATGTTTAGACATTTCTTCATCTACTATTTTTTTGTAATTCAAATAATTTTTTAGTCTATTTTCAGCATCTTTTACATATTCTTTTGAAATATCTATACCAATATAATTTGATCCTAACAATTTTGCAGCTAAACAAGTTGTTCCACTACCAGCATACGGATCCAAGATCACTCCTTTTTTGTCGTCTAAAATAGAATAAATTATTCTTGCTGGCAAAACCAGCGGAAACGGAGCGGGGTGTCCATTTTTTCTTTCAGGCGGAAATCGCCAAATTGAAGTTAATAATGCGTGCTTAGATTTTAATTCTTTACCAATTTTATTATCGTCTATCGGTTTATACAGCCAATATATCCTTTCGTCAATTTGCCAAAAACGCCACCCTCTAATATTTGCAGCAATCATCCTATCCCAAATTATTTCTTGTCTTATGGCCCACTTTGTTTTTTTTAACCATTCAATCGGATGAAACATTCTTCCTCTTGCCCATCTTGTTTTGTGGTTATAGAAAAATGAGCCACCGGGTTTTGTGACTCTAAATATTTCATCTAATACCTTAATCTGTTCCTCTTGATATACTTCCTCTGGCACATTGTCATTGGCGATATTATATTTAACATTTTTTACTAACCATCCCTTACTTTTTTCGCCCTTATTATATGGCGGTGATGTAATTCCCAGGTCGATAAAATTATCGTCAATTTTTTTTAAAGTCTCAAGAGCATCACCTTGTATTATTTTGTTTATATATTTTTTCATTACTTGTGCTTAATTAAAAAAAGATAGAAGTTTTTATTGAAATATTTTATATTTTTCTCAATAGCCTGTTTATTTAAATAAAAAACTTTTATTTTTGAATAATTTCCATAATGACTAAAATTAAAAGAAGCCATTCTCGTATAAGTACCGATGGTTCTTTTTTGGGGAAGCTGTTTTTTTAATTGTTTGAATATAACACTGAAAGGAAATTCTATAATATATTGCAATTCGCCATCAATAAATCCACTAGAAAGAATATTCAAATTTTCTTTAGCATCTTTTTTTAATCGTTCAATAGTATAATCATTAAAACCACCCTCGCCATTTAATTTTGGTTTAGTTTTTCTTTGCTCGTAACCGTCGGTTTGAATATTTTTTGGCTTTGCCTCGCAAGCAATCGGTTTTCCGCCGATTGTAGAATTTTGTTTGAAACCATTATATCCTAATTTTTTTGGATTGTGTTGATAACCAGAAATAACAACGGTTATAAATTCTCTCAAGCTAGAAGAGTTTTTATCATTAATATATGCCGTTAGTAAATCCGTGAGAGACGAAATTAAATTATCTTTTGATTTATTAAGTAGTAACTCACTCAATTCTTTGTGTGGTTTTGTTGCATAGTATATAACAATTTGGGCTAAATCTTCGTTCATAATATTTTTGTAATTATTAAATCAAAACTTTTATAATTAAATTTTAGCATATTTTCGCGTTAGCGAAAAGAAAAAAAGCCATATTTCGCCTAACTAGTTTCTAAACGAAGTGAACCGTGGTATAATGCTATAGTGTGTAGGATATGCGAATAACGGCAATAGCATCTATTATCAACTTCTTAAATTAATTATACCAAACTAGTCATAATATGCAATCACAGCTCCAACAAACCGAAACCGAGCTAAAAATCAGGAATTATAGCCACAAAACGGTTAGCGCATATTTAATGTGCTTAAAAGACTATTTTCAATATAAACAAATAAATTTGGATAAACTAGATCAAGATAATATCCGTCAGTATTTACTGGCTAAACAAGACAAAAAGTATTCACCACAAACAATTAATCTTTATCTTAATGCGGTAAAGTTTTTCTATCACGATATTGTCAGATCAACCGAACCGATAAACATTAGATTTGCCAAAAGAAACAAGTCTTTGCCCGTGGTTTTGAGCCGAGTGGAAATTCAAAATTTGTTGGCCGGCATCAAAAATAACAAGCATAAATTACTATTATCGCTCGCCTATGGTGCTGGCTTGCGGGTCAGCGAGGCTATTAATCTAAAAGTCAAAGATTTAATTTTAGAAGAATTGACCATTCATCTTAAAGAAGCCAAAGGCAAAAAAGATCGCATTACCTTGATTCCGGAAAAAATGGTCAATGATTTGCGAAATTTGATTGCCGGCAAACAGGGCAGTGACTATGTATTTGAAAGCGAAAGGGGAGGAAAGCTAACCGAACGCACCGCACAAATGGTATTTGAAAAAGCGCTAAAAATGGCTGGCATTCAAAAAGAAGCGACTTTCCATTCATTAAGGCATTCATTTGCTACGCATTTGCTAGAGAACGGCACTGATGTCCGCTATGTGCAGGAATTACTTGGTCATGCTAATATCCGGACGACGCAAATTTATACTCATGTGACCAATCCGGCTATTAGGAATATAAAAAGTCCGTTTTAAAGTTTAAGGTTGATTTTTTATGGCTAATTGTGTTAGAATATAATAGATAAATTTGAAATGGCCCTATCGTCTAGTGGCTAGGACACCGCCTTCTCAAGGCGAGAACCGGAGTTCAATTCTCCGTGGGGCTACATGTTTAACATTACCATTCTCTCAATTGGAAGGATAAAAGAAAAATATTTTGCTGATGCTTACAGTGAATATCTTAAACGTTTACAGCCGTATGCTAAAATTAAAGTAGAAGAATTGAAAGCCGAGTCATTTAGTGAAAATAAAGCTTCTCAGGATTTGGCTAAAAAAGTAGAAGGGGAGAGGTTGATTAATTTTTTGAATAAATCTAATGATTCTAGAATAATTTTGCTTCAAGAAAATGGTAGGGAATATTCTTCTATACAATTAGCAGAGTTGTTGAAAAAAGAAAAAAAGCGAATTATTTTTGTGATTGCCGGCGCTTTGGGATTTTCTAATGAGATTAAAAATAAATATACAGAGTCATTGTCTTTGTCGCAAATGACTTTTCCGCATGAACTCGCTAGAGTGGTTTTGTCAGAACAGCTGTATCGCTCGGCCACCATTGTCAATAATAAAAAATATCATTATTAAAAAAAATAAAATAATTTAATCCATGAAAAAAATCTTAAAAAGAAAACTGTTTTGGTTTTTTATAATCGTTATTGCTTTGATCAGTGCTGGTGGTTTTTGGCTGTTCCAAAATGCTAAAAATTCTCAAAAAATTGTTTATACGACCGAACCGGCTCAAATTGGCAATTTGAAACAAACCGTGACAGCCACTGGTGCAGTGGAATCGGCTCAGGATATTAGTTTGAGTTTTAAAGCTGGTGGCAGATTGGTGGAAATAAAAGCCAAAGAAGGCGACAAAGTAAAACAAGGTGATATTTTGGCTAGACTTGATGCCAGCAGTTTATCTGCCCAAGTGCAACAATATCAAGCCAATGTCTCTGCAGCCAAAGCTGATCTGAGTCGTATTAGAGCTGGCGCTTCACCTGAAGATGTTAATGTTTCTTTGGCTCAACTGAATAAAGCTAAAGACGATTTGCAAAATTTAATCAGCGAAAGCCAAACTCAAATTCCTGCTTATCGCCAAAGCGATTTAAACGCTTTAAATAGCGCTCAGTTTACGGCGCAAGTGGCCTTGGATAAAATTTATAATTATTTTTTTAATACTAATGTTGTCACTGGATTGCAAGTTGTTGATAGTGGTTTGCAAAATTCAGTGCGAGATTCTTATACTAGTTTATCTCAAAAGTTTAAAGACAATAAAATTTTAATAGACAAGGCTAATGCGGATAAGACAGATGCTTCTATTGGTTCCGCTGCTACTGATGTTTTATCAGATTTGGGATCTATGAATAATTTTTTAAGTTTGGCTTTTAATCTCGGTGAAGCCATTATTATAAATTCTGATTATCCTCAGACCACAAAAAATGCCATTAAAGCCGATATTGGCACTCAACAGACAGCCAATTCTACAGCCATAACCGCTTTGCAAACTGCCAATTCAGCTTTAACAAATGGCATCAAAGGCTATAATGATCAAATCAGTGCGGCCTCAAACAGTGTGTCTATTTATCAATCGCAATTAAATTTGAAACAATCAGGACCAAGAAGTTTTGAACTTGAAGCGGCTCAAGCAAGAGTGTCTCAAGCTCAAGCTCAGTTGGATATGTCTGTGGTCGGCCTTAATGATTATGTGATCACAGCTCCGGTTGATGGTATTGTCACCAAAGTTAATGGCAATGTGGGTGAACAAAACAGTATGACTGCTCCAGTGGTTAAAATGATTAGTAATGGAAAGTTTGAAATCAAAGTGGATATTGCCGAGTCTGATATTGCTAAAGTAAAAATCGGTGATGTTGTGTCCATTCAATTGGACGCTTTTGGTTCGGATCATGTTTTTGCCGGCGCCGTCACCGCCATTGATACAGCTCAAACAGTTATTCAAGATGTCACATATTACAAAACCACAGTTGGTTTTGGTGATGATCCTTGGAATGAAAAACTTAAATCAGGCATGAGCGCTGATGTCACTATCAATACAGCTAATAAGGATAATGTTTTGTATATTCCGCAAAAGGCTGTAAAAATCAGACAGGCCAATTTGGATTCGGCTCCTGAAAAATATGTGCAAGTTTTGTTGTCAGATGGCACAGTGAGCGACAAGACTGTGCAAATAGGATTGCGTGCTGATGATGCCAAGGTAGAAGTCACTTCAGGTTTGTCAGCCGGAGATTTGGTAATAACTTTTAAAAAATAGTTTATGGCCTTGATTGAAATTAAAAATTTAAAAAAAGATTATGTTAATGATGAGGTTGTCACCAGTGTTTTGCATGGCGTCACTTTTAATATTGAAGCTGGGGAATTCGTGGCCATTATGGGTCCAAGCGGATCTGGCAAATCCACGCTCATGCATATTTTGGGTTTTTTAGATCGAGCCACGAGTGGGGTTTTTAAATTCAAAAATCGTGATGTCACTAATCTGGATGATAATCAATTGGCGCAAATCAGAAACGAAGAAGTGGGATTTGTTTTTCAGGCTTTTAATCTTTTACCAAAAACTTCTATTTATGACAATGTCAAATTGCCGTTAATTTATAGTACTAAAAAAAATCAGGACAAACTGGTCAAAGATGCTATCAAAGCTGTGGATTTGATGCATCGTATTAATAATTTTTCCAATCAATTGTCTGGCGGTGAAAAACAACGCGTGGCCATTGCTCGCGCGCTTGTCACTGAGCCGTCAATAATTTTTGCGGATGAGCCGACAGGAAATTTGGACAGCAAATCCGGCCAAGTGGTTATGGAAATTTTGGAAAAATTAAATGATGACGGGCATACGGTTATTTTGGTGACGCACGAGCATGATACGGCTCAGCATGCACGAAGAATTATCAAGCTTCGGGATGGCTTGATTGTTAGTGATGAAAAAGTGAAGAGCCGTCGCAGTGCTAAAGAAGGCGAGTTGCAGAAATAGTTTTTTATTTTTTATGCTTTTTAGAGATATTATAAAATTGTCTTTTTTTTCCTTGCGCGCCAATAAGTTGCGCAGTTTTTTAACTAGCCTAGGAATTATTATCGGCATTGCTTCGGTGATTGTAATTATTTCCGTGGGTGCTGGCGCTCAGAGTCTAATAGTCAATCAGATAAATTCTATCGGTTCAAATTTGATCGGTATTTTGCCTGGCGCTTCAGATTCAAACGGTCCGCCAGCTTCGGCTTTGGGAATTATTGTCACCACACTGAAGTATAAAGATGCAGTAGATATTTCTCAACAAGTGGCTCATGTGACTGCTGTCACTTCATATAATACGGGCATGGGTTCAATTAGTTATCAAAATACCAAAAGCGATGCCAAATATTATGGTGTTATGGATCAATATTTAGTGGTTGAAGATACTTCACTTATAGCTGGCAGATTTTTTTCTGCTGAGGAGGAAAAGGGAAATAATCGCGTGGCTATTTTGGGCTATCGGGCTTGGCAGGATTTGTTTGGCGGAGATGATGCTATTGGTAAAAAAATAAAAATAAAAAAAGAATTTTTTGAAGTTATTGGCGTGATTAAAGAGCGTGGCACGTCTGGTTTTCAGAATCAAGATAATATAGTTTTGATTCCTATTTCCACGGCGCAAAATATTATGTTGGGAGTAAATTATGTTAATTTTATCCGTGTCAAAGTTGATAATGCCGATCATCTTGATGAAGCTGTTTCTGATATTAATTCGTTGCTTCGCGATAATCATAATATCAGAGAAAGCCAGCCCAGTGATTTTTCGGTTAGAAATGTTAAAGATGCGATTGATATTTTACTTAATATTACTAATGCTCTAAAATTTTTCTTGGCGGCTATTGCGGCCATATCTTTGGTTGTGGGCGGTGTGGGGGTGATGAATATTATGTTGGCTGCCGTCAATGAACGCATCAGAGAAATTGGTTTGCGTCGCGCGGTTGGCGCTCGCAGATCAAGTATTATGCTTCAATTTATTTTAGAAACAGTCACTATTACCGTTGTTGGCGGATTGATCGGAATATTTTTTGGTGCGTCAGTTTCGGCAATCGTGGCCGTGGTGGCTAGATTTCTTGGTTATCAATGGGATTTGGTGGTTAGTTGGCAGTCAATAATACTTGGCACTTCTGTGGCGGCACTGGTAGGCTTAGTATTTGGAATTTATCCGGCACAACGCGCGGCCAAGCTTGATCCAATTGAAGCCTTAAGATATGAATAATTTATGTTCAAAATAACTCCATTAAAATTAGCTTGGCAATCACTGGTCAAATATAAGGGCCGGACTTTTTTGACAATTCTTGGCATGACCATTGGCATTGCAGCCGTGATTATTGTTATGTCCGCAGGCGAGAGCCTGAAAGGTTTGGTTTTGGGTCAGCTTGATTCTTTCGGTTCTGACTTTATTCAGGTAGAAATAAAAGTGCCGACTGCTGATAAAAATTCTTCAGGCAACGCATCTTCTTTGGCTCAAGGTGTGCAAGTGACTTCTTTAAAAATTAGCGATGCTGAAGCCATAGGAAAATTACCTAATGTCAAAGATTATTATTCTGCTACCATGGGTCAGGCCGTGGCCTCATATTTGGGCGAAAATAAAACTGTAAATTTCATGGGTGTTTCGGCTGGCTATATTAATATTGATAGTGGACAATTAGCTAGTGGTAGATTTTTTAGCGCCGAGGAAGATAAAGAATTGGCCAAAGTTATTGTGATTGGTAGTTCGTTATCAGAAAAATTTTTTGGCAATCAAGATCCTTTGAATCAAAATATTCAGCTCGGACGCAATAAATTTAAAGTGATAGGTGTTATGAAAGAGCGTGGTGCTGGCATGGGCTTGGATTTTGATAATATGGCTTTTGTTCCGGTGGAGACGGCGCAAAAAATAATTATGGGTATAGATTATTTAATGTTTATTACTGTTAAGGTGAGCGATACCAATCTTCAATATCAGACGGCTGATGATATTACTCAACTATTAAGAATTAGGCATAATATTATTGAAGGTTCGGGCGATGATTTTTCTGCCACCACTGTGGCCGAAGCCAAAGACATGATCAATAGTATTTTTGGTGGTATTACTTTGCTACTAGTGGCCATTGCTGGAATTTCACTGCTTGTCGGTGGTGTGGGTATTATGAATATTATGTATGTATCTGTCACCGAGCGCACTTTTGAAATTGGTTTGCGCCAAGCAGTCGGCGCTAAAAAAAATCAGATTCTGTTGCAATTTTTGTGGGAAGCTGTAGTTGTCACATTACTGGGTGGGGTTATTGGCATATTTTTAGGTGTGACTTTTTCACTTTTAGTAAGTTTTATTGCTGGCCAACTTGGCTATTCCTGGGATTTTATTTTACCACCCCAATCAATTTTAATTGCTTTTGGTTTTTCTGCTTTGGTGGGATTAATTTTTGGTTATTACCCAGCTTGGAAAGCGGCACGGCTTGATCCTATTAATGCCTTGCGTCATGATCAGTAAAAAAATATGAAATTCGGTTTTTCTGTAATTAATTTTAAACGCATTGACTGGCTGTTGTTATCAGCCGTCACTCTGCTAATTTGTTTTGGCTTGTCCGCTATTTATAGTGTGGCTTTGGGTCGGGGAGCGGGCGAGTTAATGAATTTTCAAAAACAACTGACTTGGGTGGGAGTCGGTATTTTTTTTCTTTTTATTTTGTATAATTTTGATTATCATTATTGGCGACTGATTGGCTGGTTTGGTTATGCTGCCAGCTTGGTGCTTTTAATTTTAGTCTTAACGCCACTGGGATCTACTGTTAGAGGTACAAGTGGTTGGTTTAATCTTGGGTTATTTAGTTTTCAGCCAGTGGAGCTCACTAAGATTTTTTTGATTATGGTTTTGGCTGATATTTATAGTCGGCATGGACGGGTGATTTATGGTTTTCGCCAACTCGCTATGGTGGGTGGTGTGGTCTTGATTCCTTTGGCTCTGGTCATGCTTCAGCCCGATCTTGGTTCGGGCATGATTTTATTTTTTACTTGGTTTATCTCACTGATTCTGGTGACCAAGAATAAATGGCAGATTATTTTGATTGCTGGTGCTGTGATTGTGGTTTTTTTGGCCGGTTGGTTTTTTTTATTTAAAGATTATCAAAGAGCTAGAATTATGACTTTTATTGATCCGAGTCTTGATCCTTTGGGTCGTGGTTATAATGTTCAGCAATCATTAATCGCTGTTGGTGGTGGAAGGCTTATGGGCAAAGGTTTGGGTTTTGGCAGTCAAAGTCAATTGAAGTTTATTCCGGAAAGTCAGACTGATTTTATTTTTGCGGTTATTGCCGAAGAAATGGGTCTGATTGGTGTGACGTTTATTTTAAGTTTTTACGCTTTGATTTTTTTTAGATTATATCGTATTGCCACCAGGGCGCCGGATGATTTTGGCATGTTTTTGGCTTTGTTTATCATGTTGATTTTTTTTGTGCAGATGTTTATTAATATTGGCATGTGCATGGGGATTTCTCCTGTGACAGGTATTTCTTTGCCGTTTGTTTCCTATGGTGGCAGTTTTTTAATCACGGCTATTTTGCTTATTGGCATTGCTTTAAATATTAATAAATCAGGATCGCTTGCCAGAAGACATTGATTTGCCTATAATTAGAACATATGCAAGATATTTTTCCTCCAAATCATCAGCCTGCTAATCATCAGCCGGATGAGGCTATCAAGTTAATGTCACATTGCCCTGTGTGCCATTATAATTATAATCCATTTGAAGCCAAAGTTATTGAAGAAAACGCTGGCGCTCATTTGTTGCATATTAAATGCCGACGTTGCCAATCATCAATTTTGGCTATGATTATGACTAGTAATTTTGGTATCAGCTCTGTTGGTATGGTGACTGATTTAGACGGAATTGAAATTTCTAGACTTAAAGACTTGAGTGAAGTTGATAGTGATGACGTGCTTAATGTTTATGAAATTTTGAATAAGGACGAAATTAATAGCTGGTTAGCTTAATTTTTTATTGAACAATATTTGTGTTCGGCAATCACATGCCGATTTTTTGTTTGACATTTTATTTTTTGTTTGTTAATTTGTGTTTAATTGATCAAGGGGTTGTCCTTTGATTCAAGCGGTCTTTAAAACAACTACCAGCTTATGTTAAGCGTGGTCAAAAAGGAGGACTAAATAATGCCTGAAATCATTAGAGTAATAGAGATCGGTGGTAAAGGTATCCGTAAAGCCGATGTTATCAATGGCGAAATCAAAAGTGTTTTTATTCCATATGAGCCGATAACAACTGTTCGTGATTTGTTGTACTTCGCCACTTTTGATTTGTGTACAGATACAATGGCCATAGCCTATTCGTCGGCTGGTGTCATTAATAGTCATCGTTGGGTTGTCACTTCGCCTAATGCACATTTTTTGGACAAAGCTGATTTGGCCACTATCACAGAAAAAACCACTGGCAGAATTCCTACAGTAGTACTCAATGATATGGAGGCTTCGGTGACAGGCATGCACGTGCTGTTTCCGCAGTTAAAATATTTCATTGGCATTACTTGGAGTTCGGGTATTGGTTTGCGTGTCTATGCTGATGGTGTTGGTATCATCTCTGATTCTGAGGGTGGGCACATGTGTGTTGATGCTTCGCCATTTGCGCGACTATGCGGTTGCGGTCGTCGCGGTTGCATAGAAGCTATTGCTGGCGGTATAAATGTGACATGTCAAATTTTGACCGAGCTTCAAGCTAGGGGCTTGGAGGCACCACCACCTGGTATGCATCCATGCAAATATTTGGACGAGGCTTATCTAGCCAACAATGATTGGGCCATGGATCTTTATCATCAAATAACTACGGGCATGGGAGTATTCTTGGCCAATTTAGTGACATTGCTTCGGCCGACAGCCATTGTTTGGAAAGGTAGCTTCGCCCAAAGTGCTCTGAGAATTTCTCCAATTGAAGAGGCTATCAGAGCCACCATGTACACGCATTTAATGCAACAATCATGGGCTGATGAATTGAAATTTCTGTTTGTGCCTTCTCCGCCAGAGCTTATTGAAGATGGTGAAGCATATTTAGGAGCAGCTGAATTCGCCAAATTGTTCCTAAAACAGTTGTAGTTTAAAAGCCTTCTCCGCCATTGACTAATTTGGTCTTTGGCGGTTTTTTATTTTTGTTTGCTTGACTTTTTTTGACTTTTTGGTTAAAGTATTAAAGATATTAATAGATAAATTAAACAACAAATATTATGACTATCAAATTAGACGCAAAGACAAGAACAGTAAGTGGCAAGGATGTTGTCGCCCTAAGAGAACAAGGTAAAATTCCAGCTGTGCTTTATGGGCATGGTTTTGCCAATCAGAATTTAGAATTGGATTATAACTCTTTTGAAAAAGCTTTTTATGAGGCTGGTGAGAGCACGATTATTGACTTATCAATTGACGGCACTTCAGTGGCCAAAACTTTGATTGCCGAAGTGCAATATGAGCCAGTCAAACATCGTTTTTCCCATGTTGATTTTCATCAAGTTAAAATGGATGAAAAAATTAATGCCATGGTAGCCATCAAATTTATCGGCGAATCAAAAGCCATTAAAGAAGATGGTGGCGTGTTAGTTCATAATTTAAGCGAACTTAAAATCAACTGTTTACCTGATCAATTAATTCATGAAATTGATGTGGATATTTCTATCCTTAAAACATTTGATGATGAAATTACTATTAAAGATTTGAATTTACCAAAGAGCGTGGAAGTTATTGGCCACGAAGAAACTGAAGTTTTAGTCAAAGTCATGGCCCCTAAGAAAGAAGAGCCTGTTGTTGTTGCAACTGCTCCTACTCCTACAGCTGAAGCAGGCAAAGAAGCTTCCACAGAAGTCAAAAAATAATTTTTTTTAGAATTAAAAAACATCTGTCATTATTGACAGATGTTTTTTAATTATTGGTTATGATTATCATGGCTCTGGGCTTGAGAGCCAAATCTTTTTTTATTATTACTTTTGGCTGAATAAAATATTTTTTAATTTCTTTTTTTATAAGAGTGTTTGTTTTGGGGTGGGTTTCCAAAATTATCGGACAAGTGAAATGATATTTTTTATATTGCGCAAATAGTTGGCCGTATAAAAACGCCTCGTCAATTCTATGCTTTCCAGCAACCAAGGCCCGTTTTGGTTCAAAGTGTATTTCTGGTTTTAATTTTTTCAAAATTTCGTCGGATAAATATGGAAGATTGGCAATAATTAAATCAAGTTTTTTGTTTTTGATTGGCAATAATAAATTGCCGTTAAAGAAGTTTATTTTGGTTTTATTTTTTTGGGCATTAGTCTTGGCGACTTTCAGGGCTGAAGCTGAAATATCAACAGCCATAGCTTTGACTTCAGGCAGATTTTTTTTGATAGAAATTATGAGTGCGCCCGAACCAGTACCAATGTCAGCAATAATTGGAGATTTTATTTTTTTTAAATATTCAATAGATATCTCTACTAGGGTTTCACTTTCAGGGCGGGGGATGAGTACGTTTTTATTGACCAAAAAATCCAGGCCGAAAAATTCTTTGTGGCCAATAAGATAAGCGACTGGTTCATATTTGTCTCGTCTCTTTATTAAAGAGATAAATTTTTTAGTTTCGTTTGGTTTTAATTCATATTCATTATGAGCGTACAAAAATTCGCGTGTTTTATTCAAAACAAAACTCAAAATAACTTCGGCATCAAGCGAGGCCGAAGCGATTTTTTTTGAATTTAATTTTTGAGTAGCAGAAAACAATACTTCTTTAATGGTCATAAGTTTTTTTTGTGCTTCATGATGTATCTAGTACGCCAGACTTGATAGGTGAGTTTAAAGCGCCAAACTAGCCCGTCCCAAAAGCCCCATTTTTCTTCTTTGATGATTTGGTTTAATTTTTTGAGTACCGGATGGACTACTTTGAGTTTGTGTTTTTGGGCGTAATAGTTCATGACGGTTTCAATACCGAAATCTAATGTGTTTTGATCTTTTGGTAAGATGTCAAAAAAAGCGCGAGTCATGGCTCGTTCACCGCCAATAGCGTACATGGGAAATATTTTTGGAATGAGCGCGCCCAGCCCGAATACGCGATCACGCAGACCAACTGACATAGTGGCCTTGTCTGTGATGACCGGAGTCAAGACTTTAGTGAAATGTTCGGTGGTGAGATTTTTTAAATCAGCATCAGCAAACATAATAATATCACCACTAACTTTTTTGACGCCTTCAATCATAGCACTACCTTTGCCCTGGCTGGTTTTTCTAATTAGTACTTTGACGCCGAATTTTTTGGCCACTTCGGCGGTTTTGTCTTGGCAGGCGTCGGCTACGACTAGAATTTCATCAACTTCTTTGGCCTTGACTGCTACTCTAAGCACACGAGAAATATTTTTGGCTTCGTTGTGAGCCGGAATAATAAGTGAGACTTGGTGATTTTTGTGTTGCATGGTTTTATTATATCACAAGTATAATTAATGATGAAATTTTTTATTCACTAATTGCTTCGTTAGCTGTTTTTTCTTTTAAAAGATTTATGATCGGATCAAAATGTCCTTCCATGATGATGGCGATATTGTTGAAATTTTCATTGAGCCGATGGTCAGTGATGCGATCTTGAGGAAAATTATAAGTGCGAATTTTTTCACTGCGATCACCAGTGCCGATTTGGGATAATCTTGTGGCACCCAATTTTTTTTGTTCTTCCTCTTGTTTTAAAGCTAAAAGGCGAGAACGCAAAACCATCATGGCTTTTTCTTTGTTTTGCAACTGAGATCTTTCATCTTGGCAGTTGACTACAGTGTTGGTGGGAATATGAGTGATGCGGACGGCTGAGTATGTGGTGTTGACGGATTGACCGCCAGCGCCACCAGAACAAAAAGTATCAATGCGCAAATCTTTGGCTTCAATTACCAAATCAACTTCTTCAGCTTCGGGCATGACCACGACAGTGATAGTG
>JBAXTU010000016.1:0-18199 GCA_037130015.1 bacterium
CCGTACCTAGATTCTGTTTTTCACAAGTCGCATTAGACGGCACAGAACCATCACAATCTTCACCAGCGTCTATTGCTTTATTACCACACAAAACAGGAGTAATTATATTACTAGTTTGAGCAGTAAATATCCAAGCAAAAAATGACTGAGTGGCTTGGCTTCCAGCCACAGATAAATCTTCTGGAGTGACTGTTGTCGGAGGTGGCGTAATATTGCCAGGATTTTGGCAAGTACAATCACGACTCTTATCACAAATAAGCGGAGTCACACAAATGGAATTATCTTGATTACTACAAGAATGCGGACCAGCACCACAAGGTTGTCCCAAATGACCTTCACTAGCCAAAAAATTAAAATAATTACTATATTCAAAACTATTTTTAACACGAATACTTAACCAACCATTCATGTTTTCAGGCACCTGATCAATAACACTTTTCTCAGTCCAGGTAGAAATATATTGACTAGTAAAAGCCGAAGCTCCAGCACCCCAATAAACATTACCGCCACTGGTTGGAAAATTCAAACCAAAAATTGTGGTAGTGGTTGGGTATTGTCCATGATCTGGAGTAGCTCCGCAAATACCCGGACGGACAATATTATTTATTTCTAAATTCGGTTGAAAAATATTAGTACTGGTCGGAAAAACACTGCACAAACCGTTTGACGCGCAAACCTTAACCTCATAACTGTTATTAACAGTTAAAGAATTATCATTAGGAATTCTGGCAATAATTTGCGCATCATTCCATGTACTTTTACAATTATCAGCTGATAAATCAAGATTGGCTTCTGCTGTGCCTATTTGCACTTTGCCAGTACTTGCAGGTAAAGAAGGATCGTTAGCGCCAAAATTACTACCCCAAATGGTTATTAAATTTTCTTTGGCGCCATTGGCCACATCATCTTTCCAAGTAGTAGAATTATTAAAATCAGTATTACCACTAGGATCAGTTGCTGGAGAAATATAATCAATTTTTGGTGGATAAGCGCAAGTGTGAGTGGTCAAATCGCAAACACCATTGGCACAATCAGCATCAATATCACAACTGCCACCGGGACAAGCTCCGCAATCAGTATCACCACAATCCTTACCAGTTTCAGTGGAGTCTTGGACGCAATTAAAACAATGCAAAGGACGAGCAATAGTTTTGATAAAATTTGATTCTATTGGTGATCCAAGCCCTGAAAGAGTGGCTTTGACTTGCAAAGTGGTGGTAGTTTTGATGGCCAGTGGCGAAGTATTCCAAGAATAAAAAGCATCATCAAGTTCTTCCACAGTAGTGGAAACATTTTTAAAATGGCCCATCAATACAGAAGACCACAAATCCATTTTAATAATAGTACCGCCTTTATTTTTGGCAAAGCCAGTCACTTGCAAACTAGGACTGATTGGAACACTAATCGTTCTTTTATCATTCCAATTAACATATTCCACCCATTTGGATCCACCGCAAGTCGTCACAGAATCATCATGAAAACCGTTGATATAAGTGGCTTTGTCATTAAAAGGATCGCTACAATTACTAATCCAACCACCCCAATATCCCTGACCAGTAGCATCGCCAATGCAAGTTCTTGTCAAACAAGTTCCTTGATTTTCAATACTGCCGACAGGATTGCAAGGTGAACCAGCCGGAGAAGTGGCAGTACCACCAAAAGTATTAATAACAAAAGAAACAATTATAAAAGATAATAAAATAACAATCAAACCAATCACAGCACCAGTGATGATTTTTTTGGCTTTTTCAATTTTACTGGGATCACCAGAGGCCGTCATCCAAATAAAACCGCCATAAATGATAAGACTCACAGCTAAGAGTCCCAAAAATCCTAGGAAAATTCTGATGATATTAGCAATAGCTGTTTTTAGATCAGTGCCAGCCAGACCAACATTAACACCACCAGTACCAAAAGTATCGGTGGCATTGCCAGCCAAAGCAAAATTAAACACAGTCAAAAATCCAGTCACGACCAAAATCGAGATTAGAAAAAGGATTATTTTTTTATTGAAGTTAAACTTCATGAGGAATTATATTTTGGCACGGCCGTCATCCCCGCAAATGCGGGGATCTAGCCTTAAATAAAGAAGATACTCTAAATTATTGGCAAACACCCATGCAACAAATCTTACCTTGCCCAGCTCTACGCCATTTATCATTTGATAAAACCGCTATGCCTGGAAAATTATCTGGATCAGTACTAGAAACAGTGCAAACTTGACCAGTAGAACAGGTTTGTGCGCCAGGAATTTTTGCACAAGCTGGTAAAGAGTTTGGACCATGCGATACTAATCCGTTATTAACTCCACTAGGGTTAGCATCTGGAGCACAAACACCAAAACAACAATTTGCAGTCCCTGTTATTATCTGATAATCTTTAGTAATTACCAAGCTTCCACCCAGCCATGTGAGTGGCTTCAGTGGCATGGCTGAATTAAAATAAGAAGCTACGCACCAACTTATTGGATCACAAACAGATGTACCAACAACTTCATTACAATTCAAATATCCATAAGAAGCTGGATTTGGTAATTTTACAGTTGAACTGCCATTACTGGCATCATTAACACAACCCGAGGTTTCTTTGCCGTCTTCATTTAGATAATCACAGGTGACTGTACTAGAAGCATTCTGTGGACCACCAGCAGGCAAAAAGCAATTTTGGGTATTTGACTGCACACCATATCCCACCAAAGGTTCATATTTTATAAAACTATCAAAAGGATTATGAGCAATAAGCGCTCTGGTATTATAAGCAACACCATTACCGTTTTTATCCAAATTCTGGCTCTCTATCCAATAACCAATCGTATTAGCATTTGGAGTAATTGTATCCAAAATCAAATAACGTTTGGCGCGATCTTTCGGAACATCGTCATAATTCCAACCTGGTTTTAAGGTGGACTGACGCATCAAACGATCAAAAGTTATTTCCACTTTTCTACCCATATTATCAGCCACAGCTTCATCACCACCAGGAGAAACTGTCTCAATAAGCGGGGCTTGAGAATCTATTTTATAAGACAAATAAAAACTCCATTGCATATCATCACCATAAGTACCTGGGGTATTAACAACTGGAGTTGAAGATCCATAATTATCTATCACAATAGTATCTTTACCATCTACAACTTTTATGTGCGTTTGCATACCAAAATTAACAACATAGGGTGTGGTTGTGCCAGACTGCCCAGAAGCTGTTCCTGATTTACCTTCGGCAATACCGATAGTATTTCCACCTCCAGTATAAGTATTGAAACTGCCATTAAAAGAATTATTGGTCATATCTATAATACCGTCTGCAGGAGAAAATGCGGCAGGATAATATATTCTTTTTGTTCCTGATAGTAGCAAACAACGATGAGTGCTATCGCTAGGAAAAGTTCCACCCCAAGATGTACACCTGGCATCGTTATTATCAATCAAACTAGCCGCAGAGATGGATACACGATAAGGAGTTGAAGAAACTGATTTATCCCAACAATAAACTTTTTCACCGCAAGAATTCATACCACATTGATGAGCCAAATCCTGAGGTGGAAAGATTTCTAGGGTGCGATATTGATTGGCACTTTTAATGGTGGTGCTGGCAACAGCGACCCAAATATTATTCAAAACACCACCAGTAGAGGACATATACTCCACTTTAACATAATTCAAATAAGCGGGATTAATAGCTTTATTAAAAACAATTTGAAAACCAGCATTACGATAAGGATCGGTTTGTCCGACCACGGTTCTATTATTAGTATCATTTTTTCCATTAGCTAAACTAGTATAAACACCATCATTATCTTTCATATATAACGGAACACTCGCTCCGGCTGTCGCAGATGTTAAACTCAATAAATTTCCACTACCATTAGCAGTAACAATTGAACTGGCTTTGGCATTAATGGCAGTAGCTAATTTGCTGGCGATTTCTCCATCAGAATTAACTTTAACTACATTATAAATATCTTTTTCTTGAGTGGAAGCATTCCTTACAACTTCAATAGTATTTCTAGTATCAGATGAAGTGGCTATTACAAAACCAACTTTATTAACTCCATCAGCACTTTTTATCTGAAATAAAGTTCCAGTGGCTGCACCATAGACAGAAAATTTCCATTTAGTGCCACGCAAAGATGCCCAAGTACCATCAGTTGGAGAAATAATTATACCCTTTCCAGTATCCAAATAACCATTTGTTCCCAAAGCACTAGACGCAACAGTTTTACTTAAAACGCCAGTGAACACAGCATCACCACTACTACTAACCTCTAAATTTAAGTCTCCATTACTTGCAAAACTATAAGCGTTGACTACAGCTTTTAAATGCACTGCTGTTGGAGCGCTACCAGTAGTTGTGCTCATAAAAAAACTTAAAGGCGTTCCCGGAATATACACTCTACCGTCAACCAAATTCGGATGGCCCACAACAAAACCAGCAGTATTAAATGTGGTGGAGCTTTTAGTTGCTAAAGATGCAGCCGTATAAGTATCGGCACCAGCCGCATTGGTTGAATCTATCTTACCATCAGGTGTAGGGAATAAACTCTGCACCATAGGCGGATTCAAATCTAATTTTCCATTGGTGGTAAAATCCCAACGATAATAATCTGTTTTCCAACCTTCAAAAATTGATAAATTATCTCTGGTTCTTAATATACCATTCTTTAAACGCACTTGAAAAACAACATTAGTATTATCTGCATTACCCAGAGTCTTTTTAGGAGTAAATACAAAGGTATGGCCATCTGTTGATGTGACTGCACTGCCAACATAAGTGGAAGTAGTGAAACTACCATTAATCGCACAACCATCAGGCTGAGTTTTATCATATTGACAAATTTCCACAGTATCTTTCATAGCACAAGTAGTACCACTCATAGTGCAAATACTTGAAGCAAGAATAGATTCTTTGAAAGTGACAATAATACCAGTATTAATAAATACATCAGTCTGGCCAGGGGCAGGATATACACTTTCAATGGGGCCAGCTCCAATAGAGCCACGACCAAGATCCAAGTCAGGAATAGTGGGATTATTACCAGGTTGGCCTCCAGGAGTACCAGTGCCACCAAAGGCATTAATAACAAAAGAAACAATTATGAAGGACATCAAAATAATAATAAGTCCAATAACAGCATTGGTCAGAATTTTTTTGGCTTTTTCAACTTTGCCAGCATCGCCAGCTGCTGTCATCCAAATATAACCGCCGTAAAGAATAAGGATTGTTGCTATTAGCCCCAAGAATCCTAGGAAGATTCTGATAATATTGGCGATAGCTACGCGTAAATCAGTTTTAGCCAAACCGACATTAACATCATTGACGCCAAAATTGCCATTTGAGGCCAAAACTGAAGGCGCGAAAAAGACAAAACAAAAGACCGCCAAAAGCGCGACCAGAACGACTATTTTGGCGCGAGGCGGCTTTTGCATGGGTAGAAGCCGTTTTATAAACATAATTTTTTTTTACTTAGTTATTTCCGCCAGTAGGCGAATTATTTATTTTAATAATATATTTTTTATATACTCAGCTGTTGTTTGACGGTTGCAGATACCGCCTGTCCATCAGCTTGACCATCGGCCTTGGCCATGACCGCCGACATGACTCTTCCAAAATCCTTTTGAGTCACCGGGCCGATTTCTGATATTGTACTTTTTACTAATTCTATTAATTTTTCATCGCTCATCTGAGCCGGCAAATATTTTTCAATCAGGATAATTTCATCTTTTTCATGTTTTGCCAGTTCTGGACGACCACCTTGTTCATACATAGTAATTGAATCTTGACGCTTTTTAATTTCTGATTTGAGCAAGGCAATTACTTCCACATCCGGCAAAATTTCTTCCTTACCCATCTTTTTTTCAATTTTTTTGTTGGTTAAGGTGGCTTTCAACAAACGCAAAAGAGCCACTGATTCCTGTTCGTGGTTTTTAAAAGCTTTTTGAAAATCTTGTTCTATTTGAGTGTACAGCATGGAGTACTAGAGAGTTTTCAGAAATTAAATAATTAGTTAAACCAATTTGCTTGCCCCGCCCCATCCGCCAACTGGCGGATTGTGGGCAGAACAAGAAATATAGATTATTGGTTTGATTCATCATCCAACTTACCAATTTTTTTCAAATAATCGCGTTTGGTTTGGATTTCTTGACGTCTGGAAGCGGCAGCTCTGACAGCAGTTTTATTTTTCTTTTTTTCAAAATAACGAATCTTTCTGGTTTGGATTAGTCGTCCGCTTTGTTGCACTTTCTTGCTGAATCGGCGTACCAATGCTTCAAAAGTTTCGCTTTTTTTTCTTTTTACTTCAGCCATTTAAATTCACCTCATTTTCTAAAAAATTTTATTTTAATTAAATATCTTTTCTAAAACTCATCTCCGCCCAAGTGATCAAAATCTTCTGCCAGATCCGGCAAATCATCAATTATTCTGGCCTCATCATCACTCTCACCGGCCGCAAAATCCAATTCACTTTGTTTGCGATTTTTCTTGCCAGCCTTGATATTAGCATCGGTATCAGCTTCTATTATAATGGGTGCTGGCAATTCTGAATATTTTTCCAATCTTTTTTTCATTTCCGATTCAACCTTATTATAGTCAATCACCTCTTGCACGCCACCTTCCATTTCGCGCACCATGATAGTGCCATCTCCGATTTCTTTTTGACCCAAAATCAAAGTGAATTTAACTTTGGCCTTGTTGGCTGATTCTAATTGCGCTTTTAAGCTATCTTTGTAAAAGGCTTGAGCCACGGAAAATCCAGCGCGACGCATTTTTTCATAAAGCACAAAACATTTTTTCTTGGCCACTTCGCCCAGCTGTGCCAAAAATATTTCTGGCTGATAAATTTCCGGCACATTGATTTCTTTTTCACGCATTTTAGAAACAATCCTGTCCATACCCATGGCCAAACCGCAAGCCGGGGTGTTTTCGCGTCCGCCCATAATCTTGACCAAGTCGTCATAGCGTCCGCCACCTCCTAGTGCAACTTTACCTTCAGCATCATCAGCTGACCAATATTCAAAAATTGTTCTGGAATAATAATCCAATCCGCGCACCACATACGGATTGACCGCGTATGGCACATCCAATTCGTCCAGATATTCAACCACTTTCATGAAATGTTTTTTGCAATCCTCATCAAGATAATCCAAGATCTGAGGAGCATCTTCTCGCAAACTGGCGCAACCTTCTTCTTTGCAATCTAGTACACGCAAAGGATTTCGCGCTAATCTTGATTTGCAACCTTCGCACAATAATTTGCCTTTACTCTTAAAATATTTGATAAGTTCTTTTTTATATTCTTCACGGCAAGTATGACAACCCAAACTATTAATCTGAATGGTAGCTTCCACTCCAAGTTCATTAAGACAATTCCAACCCATTAGAATTAATTGAGCGTCCAAGGCCGGACTGGCCTCACCAATAGCTTCAAAACCAAATTGATATAATTGACGATATCTACCGGCTTGGGGTTTTTCGTGGCGAAACATTGGTCCGACATAAAAAAGCTTGACTGGCTGAGGTTGATTGAGGAGTCCATGCTGGATATAAGCGCGAACGGCCGAAGCTGTGGCTTCTGGTCTGAGCGCTAAATTATCACCGCCTTGATCCACAAAAGAAAACATTTCTTTTTCAACAATATCGGTTTGCTTGCCAACTCCGCGCACAAAAACGTCTGTTTGTTCTAAAATTGGAGTGTCTAAACGGCCATAACCATAGTCATTGGCCACTTTTTGAGCCGTAGCTCTTACAGCTTCCCAATATTTCTGATCCTGTGGCAAAATATCCCTCATACCTGTGACAGTGGAGAGCTCTTTGCTTTTTCTGTCCTTTTTTTCGGACTTGCTTTCGGCTTTATTTTTCTTTATTTTTGGCATAATTTATTTATTTGTTGTAGTTCCATACTGAGGTGCGCTAAAAACAGTGAGACGATCAAATGGCCAACCGCGAATCCAAGTGCGACCAACAATAAAATCCTTTTTAACTGGTCCAAAAACTCTGGAATCCAAACTTTGATTGCGATTATCTCCAAGTAAAAAGTATTCATCAATGGCCAAAGTGACATCACCATAGCCCTTGGCTGGCAATTCAGTCAAAAGCTCTGCTGGCAAATAGGTTTCTTCTAAAGTAGTAGTGCCATTTTTATTAACAATTGTAATTTGGCCATCACCAATCATAACCCTTTCTCCAGGCAAACCAATAACCCGCTTGATAAAATATTGGCGAGGATCGCGAGGATATTTAAAAACCACGATATCGCCACGATTGGGCTCACCCAAACGATAGCTCAATTCATCAACAATCAAATATTCATGATCATAAAAATTTGGCTCCATTGACGCGCCCTTGACATAAAAAGGCTGGATTAAAAAATATCTGACAGGAATGATAATTGCTGATGAAATAATGGCAACTTTAGCCAATTCCCAAACAAACAAAGAAACAGCTCGCAAACGTGATGGTTTGCTGTAGCCGTAATCATTGAGGTTTAACGATTGTTTTGAGTTATCCACTATTTTTTAATTTAAGTTAAATATAATAATATTATAACAAGAAATTTATTTTTTTTCAAATTTATAAAATTTACTATAACACAATGTGTTGTCAAATTGCAAGAGCAGGTGTATAATAAAAGACGTTGTCCACAGGACGAACTTTTTTTTAAAAAATCATAATTATAAAAATAATGTCTAATTTGACCATGAATATCCTGCCAGAAGAAGAAAACACCATAAAACACCATAAAAAAACCAACTACTGGTTTTGGATAATTTCTATTCTGATCTTTGTTTTTGTGGTCACTTTGACCATATTTTTCTCTTCAGTGGTCTTTTCTGACAATGGACTAATAAAAAACATTGGCAAATTAGACATAATTGGCCAAGTCGGCGGATTAATGGGTTCTGGCGGACGTCAACTTAATGGCGAAAATAATGACAGGGTTAATGGAATTATCATTGGTATGGGTGGCGCTGATCATGACGGTGGCACTTTGGCCGACACTATGATTTTAGTTTCTTACAAACCCAGCACCAAACAAGTGGCTATGATGTCTATTCCACGAGACATGTGGGTCAAATATAATGGTTCATTTATGAAAGTCAATGCTGTCAATGCTTATGCCGAAAGAGCCAAAAAAGGCAGTGGTGGAGCAGAAACAGCCAAATTTTTCAGCAATCTATTAAAAACAGACATCAACTATTACGCCACAGTTGATTTTGATGGCTTTGAAAAAGTCATAGACGAATTTGGTGGGGTGGATGTAGATGTTGAGCGTGAACTACTTGATTATCAATATCCTATCAGAGGCAAAGAAGATATTTATCCAATAGAAAACCGTTTTGAAGTTTTAGATATCAAGCCTGGCATGCAACACATGAACGGCGAACTAGCTTTAAAATATGCCAGAAGCCGACATGCTATGGGCGTTGAAGGTTCAGACTTTGCTCGCAGTCGCCGTCAACAAAAAGTCATGGTGGCCTTAAAAGAAAAAATCATGACTGCCGGCACTCTATTTAATCCAACTCGCATCAATAGTTTGCTCACCGCTTATAACGAACATGTGACAACTAACCTGCAAGCTTGGGAAATGTTGCGTGGCGCCACTATTGCCAAAGATATAGATACTACCAAAGTAATCAGCCGTTCACTCACCAATGGTTCTAATGCCCTGCTTTATGCTGATAGTCTTAACGGCGCTTATGTACTTTTACCAAGAACTGATAATTTTGATGAGATAGCCTCGGCTTGGAATACTATTTTTGACGGCCCTAATGATTCTCTTCAGAATTCCACCAGCACCAAAGATCGTTTTGCAGTGCCTATGAAAATTCATCCCAAAGCCACCACGACCGCCACTTCCACAGCAACTTCTACGGCCAGCACCACTGAAGAAGATCTTTTTGCAAGCTCCACGCCTGACACTACTGTCACCACCGCCAAACCAAAAATACCAGCCACAACCACTCCGCCCAAAGCAACCACCACCAAGCCTGTTGTCAAAACTTATAAAACCGAACAAGCCAAAATTGAAATTCAAAATGGCACTAAAATAAATGGCTGGGCCTCATCAGAAAAAACCGCCCTGCTCGCCAAAGGTTTTAATATAATCACTGCCAAAAATGCAGTCAAACAAGATTACACTAAAATTTATATTTATAATCTCACCAAAGATAATCCTCTCACTATCAGCGAATTGCAAAAAGTTTATGGCGTCAAAGCCACCAGTGGCGCGCCAGCTGGAATTTCTTCCTCGGCTGACATTTTGATTATTTTGGGGAAAACGCAATAACAACCAAAAAAAACAGACGGGACAATGCTTAATTGCATTTCCCGTCTTTTTGCCTGCCTGCTGGCCTGCCTGCTCGGTAGGCAGGTAGGCAGATTTGGCCGACTCTTAACTTCGTATCCATAATTTAATAGGACCATTCCTGCTTTTTCGCACGAATGTATTAAATTTCAAATTGAGCTGTTTTTTGCTAGCCTTCAACTGACGAAGAAGCCGTCGGCTCACCTGCCACATATCACGACGTCCATTATCTTCACAGCGCAAACCCAAATTCATCATTGACTCCAACATTTCATCGTCAGCAATAGCCTGACCGATAATTTCATTAGTACAAGAACCAATTGGCTCTATATACCAACAATAATCTCGCTCTCTTGAGCATGCCTTGACCGTTCTCTTGGATTTGTCCATTGGCTTATTACTTTCGTCAACAACAACTCCAAATCCATAACACATAGCAAAATCTCCTTTTTGTTTTTGGCCATAAAGAACTTTGAAAACCTTAAATATCATAAACCAAAAAGAAGAAGCGGTCAAGAATGCGTTTGCTGAAAATAAAAAAACCAACTATAATTTATACAAAGAAATAATTTTAACTTTATGAATAGCAGGGAATATGGCGGAGACAAAAGAGCAGCCTTGGGCGTTTATGGCACCGGTGACGGAGCTTTGGATGAAAAAATACAACACTTGCACACCAACAAACCAATAGAGACGAATTTTTCTGATATTTATAAATCTGAAGAAATCAAAACTGATTTGCAAGAAGTGGAAAGAATCAAGCAAAGTCCAACCTACCAAAAAGAAAGAACTTTTGAAGCCACCAGAGCCGAGGCTGTGATTGTTTTTTGTCTATCCGGACGAGAACTTTTGGGCAAAAATTCAACCGGTTATCTTGCCAGCGAATTTGATGATATTAAAAAGGGCACTGATGCTGTCGCCTACATGAGAAACCCACTTGATCCTGAAAATATGAAAACTGATTTATTACTAGCTATTGATATTACCTCATCAGAAAATGATGATATTTTGGAAGAAAAGCTAAGCAAGTCAATTAGACGCCTTGACAGAAAAACCCAAAGTCCGGGCAATCGTGGCAGTTGCCTGACTAAATTAAAATATTACAAAGATGATGATCGCCCCAAAAACGAATTATTAAATCATTATGTAGTGCCTATTAGTAATTTTCAAAGCAAGGAAATGGCCGACATTATTACTGGCAAAAAAAAAGACGAACGGGGCGCGGAATTAGAACTGCAAATCCAAACGCTTTTCATTTTGCGCCAACAAGCCTATGTTCAACTAACGGTCGCTTTGGATAAATACACAGATTTAAACAGACAAGAATTTTCCCCTTATTTCAATCTAAGCGAAGAACAAAAAAATAATACCGATGAAATTCTAGATCTTTTTACTCCAGAAAATATCACTTGGCTAAAAAAACTTACAACCGAACAGGGCGTGCCAGAAATTTGGACTAGCATAGAAAAAAATATCCAGCTGGTTGGATATTGCGATTCATTGCTGGAAGAATTAGTCAACACAAAAAAAAGAGCCTCTGACATTATTAGTCGTGGCTCTTATGATTATGGCGCTCAATTCATTTCTAGAATGACACGCCGTTCAGCGCTTAATTTTTTTTGATAGGCGTCTAGGCCACAAAGATGTGGCCTAGACAATTTAAGGTACTTTTTTGTTGGCTTCAGCGGCAACTTTCTTTTGAAGGACTTTTTTGATAGCCGCATCAACTTTACGGCCAACCTCGGTGTTGGCACCCATATTACTGATAGTCTCTGGTGGCAAACCATTTTCACGTCGCCACTGGCTGTGTCTTTTTCTTTCTTGCTTTTCTTCTATTTCTTCCATGACACTCTCCTTTTTTTAGTTCAGTCGCGTGAAAAATAATCCTAACAAAAAAAATTCATTTTGTCAAGACAAATCGTTCTTATTTGCCGGTTGGCAGATAACGGACGATTTTTTATTTTCGCAGTTTGTACCAATAGTCAATTCCTGACCAAACACAAACTGTGCTGATAACTATTGCGCTAGTCCAATACAAAAAACCGCTCAGTGGCCAGAGCCAAAAAAAATAACTCCCCTTCACCGGCCAAATTCCAACTAGCAAACACAAAAAAACCAGATTAACGGCTGTTTTAATTTTGCCTGAAAATTTAGCCCCAACCACTTGCCCGGGAGTCAAACTACGCAAATGCGCCGACCATATATCACGTATCAATAGCACGACCACTGGAATAAAATGAATCAGATTCATCTTAACCAACGGTAAATACCACAACACTACCAATTTGTCAGCGAGAGGATCGCATTGCGCGCCAAACTCAGACACGCAATTCCAACGCCGAGCCAAATAACCATCAAGTTTATCGCTGATGCAAGCTAGCACCACCAATATCACCAAGATCAGATGAATATTTGGCGAACAAGAAGCAAAACAAAATAACACCATTACCGGCAACACTAGTGCCATGCGCATGACCGTCACCACATTCGGAATATGTTTGTGCATTCTTTCTCCTTATAGTCATAATGACTGTTGAAACACAAAAATTTAAAGAACCGCTTTAATTTTATTTTTTATATGCGGGAATGTCAAATAAATAAACCCCGAAAACTTTTTCAGTCAAGTATTTTTCCCCTATCCCCTCAAAGCCAAAAATGCTATAATTTCAATAATAAATCATTATCATAATAATATGACTGATAAAAAAATAAAAAAAGAAAGAGAAATAGCTAAGTCAGAAAACTCAGAAAAAATAGACAAGCTTAATATTTCTTCAGTTGTAGAGCTTGATGGCAATTTTCCAGAATTTGCCCAACTAGCCAATGGTCAAGAAATTGAAGTCTTACCAGAAGATGCTTCCAGAAATTTTTTAGCTTCAGAAGTGACCAGACTAGATGGTCAAGAAGAATCCGCTATTATTGAACTTAAAAAAGAACTAGGCTCGGAAGATTTATCAATTATTGAAACCAAAGCTAAAAAAGCCATCAATGAAACCGACCGCGATAGTAATGTACTTGAACTTTTTGATCAATTTCGTAATCAGCACCAAGGCGAGCTACTTGTAATCAAAGAAAATAAAGCAACTCCTTGGCCAGCCGAGGTGCCACGCGAAGGTTTGAAATATCTAATTACCCCGACTGCTGGAGAAAATTTCAAAAAACAATTTTCAGAATTCTGGCAAATAGAAGATATCGGCGATCCGGACAATTCCGGCTTCGTGGTTAAAAACAAAGACAACAATATACGCTATGTTTTTCTGTATGGCCAAGGAACTATCAAAAACAAAAAATCAAGTAAAAAATAATTTACTTTTATGAAACAATCCATCAGAGAATTACCAAGACGAGAAATCACTCCAAACAAGAATACTGAGAAACAAATAAAAAAATGATTTTTGAATTTTTTTGGCAATAAATTTTTTAAAACAAAAAATCTCCTGAAATAATCAGGAGACTTTTTTTTATTTTATTTTTTCTAAATTACATTTCCGAATAAGCTTCACGAATACCGTCTTTCATATCCAAGCCCAATTTGGCAATAACTTTTTTAACAGTCTTATTATTATCTTCTCCACCAGCCGAACGGATTTCCAAAAATGTTCCCATATCTTCTTCTTTTTCATCTCCGACTTTACGCTTGACCTGATCAATGGAAAAAACCACACCATCAAGAGAATACAGAACACGCTTTTTTTTGATCACCTGAATTTGATCTCCATACAATTCCAAAAATTTCTTTTCCATATCCGCGTCAATTTCAAATTCCAGCTTGGGCCGTTCACGAAATTTTGATTCTACTTTCGGGCCTTTATAAGTCAAAATACGAGCGTCACCTTCTTCGCGGATTCTCAGAGTTTCGCCAGTCTCGGATAAATCACGATCACTGGGATTATAATAGCGATCAATTTGAGTGGTCTGAGATAATCTGTCTGCGCCCAAATGACGCAATTGTTCCGCTGAAATATCAGCTTGAAATTTTAATTGCAATTCATGCAAACCGCTACGCTCGGCTTCCACTTGCGGATTATACTCATTTTTAATAATAATATCCGCATTCTTTTTGGTGCTTTGCACATGTTTGTCATGCATAGGCTCCACCACTTCATTGAAGTAGCCAAAAATATCTTTGGGCGCCTGGCCAGTGCGTTCCACGTCACGCATTAGTCGTCGCAAAATCCGACCGTGCATACCAATATCCACAAAAGCTTTAACATCAGCTTCGTCTTTGATCTGATCATTTAAAGCAAACAAACCTTCAACTATAATGACCGGTTTTGGCTTTACAGTTTCAGTGCCATCGGGTCCGCTTTTTTTGAAACTATAAATCGGCTTTTCAATTGAATGACCCTCTTTTAATTCCTGTAAATGTTTTTTAAGCAAAGGAAAATCTATAAAACCTGGCTCATCCCAAGTAAGTGGATTGCCAGCTTCCGCTTGTTCGTCCAAATAGGCTTTGCCTCGGCCATAATCATCCATGGACAGCACGAGCGAATCCTTACCAAAAACACGATGCACTTTTTCGGACACGGCACTGGTCTTGCCCGAAGCCGATCCGCCAGCAATTTCCACAATAATTGGCTCATCACTGTTTTCTTTTTTTTCTTTGATAGTATCTACCAACACGCCCAGACCTTCTTCCAAATCATATTCCGGAATGTCTGATCTTTCCTCCACTCTTTCAGCGCGCGCTGATTTTTTGCCAAAATAATCTTCGGGGATGCCGTGCAAAGCCAGGGTTTGATTTTTGTATCTTTTGTCAGTGGTAATTTCCTCACCAAACCAATCAGGTGTTTCAAATTCATCACTGTCTTCTTCGGATTCAAATTCCACTTCAACTGAAGTTAATCCATAAAGTTTTCCTTCCTCATTTTCTTCATCAAAAACATCAACTTCTATTAAATGTTTTCCTTGGGGAATTTCATAACGTGTTTTTTCTACTCTTTTGCCCTCGGTCGCTTGCCACAAAACATTGAATTGTTCCTCGGTTATTTCCGTCTCATATTCATTGCGAGTTTTGCCGCCGCCGGATTTTACGGTTTGAAAATATTTGGCTTCATCTCCTTCACCTTTTTGCCTAAGGCGCACTTCAGTGCCATCTTCCATAATCGCCAAATAACCCTGCCTGATTTTTTTAGGTTTATATTGATCAAGATTTTCCGGCAATCTTTTGACTTTGAATTTTCTCTCAATTTCTTGAGGTGCGACCAACACATCTCGCGTTTCAGTCGCCACTGGCTTGGCTTTTGGCATAAGTTGTAAATTATTTCTTTTTGTCTTGGCGCGCTTTGGCTGATTCCCAAGCGAGGTCAAAAAGAGACTTAAGCGTATTGGCGATTTCTTTATCTTTTATTAAAATCGCTGAGAGCTTTTTTCCTAGTGAAGCAATACGGACATTGTCTCCATAAATAGCAATATCAGAAGTTACTGGAAAATCTTTAGCATCAATTCTAATGCGATCACCATCGGGCGTACCACCCACTTCTTCCGAAGAAGTGCAAAGCACCTTACTTTTTACTTTTTTATCTAATCTAGAATTACGAAATTTTTGTTTGTCATTAATATTTAAAACTTCCTTCAATCTATCTTTGGGATAAATCATTCTCATTACATCTTTTTCTTTTTGATCATAACCCTCAAAAATCAAAGAGGCGCAACTAAGCAGTCCCTGTTCACCCTCAAAAAATCTAACTGCGGGTTTATCTAGTTGCTTATTATTAATCAAATCCAATTCTTCAACAACATTCTTAAAATATCTTTGTTGTTCTTCAATTTCTTTTTTTCTGTTTGTAAAAATTCTCTCTAGTGACTCGGGATCACCAGCCACATAAAATATTTTTTTGTCTTTACTATAAGTGCTAGCCAAACCTTTTTTTATTAGAGCATTTAAAATTACATAAGTGGTGGTGCGATTGACTCCTGATTTTTTAGCAATTTCTTGAACTGAAGATTGGCCCAATTCTAAATTAGCCAAATACACTTGAGCTTCTTTTTCTGATAAACCAATTTTTATTAATTCTTGAGTCAGATTAGCTGTTTCCATAAAATATTTTTATATTAATGATTGTATTATAAACCAAAATAATTTTTTAAAAAAGTAGGGGACCGCAAGCTATGTAAGCTGGGGCCCCAATTCGTGAAAGATTCGTCTTAGCGGCTTATGGCCGTTTCAAGACAAAAAATTGTATTTTAGCCATGTTAGGCCTTTCTTTTTGCGACTGACCAAATGCCAAGTCACAGTTTTGTGTTAATGTTCTGTTTTCTGTCGGCGTCTCAGTGGCCAACAAAACACTTTTTGGTCTTCCGCTTTCTCTAGTCTTGCATGTTGACCTCCTTTTTACTGTTTGGGCCAATACCACTTCATTTGAACCTTGTGGTTCTTTTCTTCCAACCACCAGGGGTTAGGCAACGACATAAACGATGGTCACTAGAGCCTTTTGGCTAGGTCCCTCTAACAGGGGGCCTGCCTTCGCTCGGCTAACAAGTGAGTTAATCGTTCATGACGACCTCCTTTCTGTTTGGGTTGGTCTTCAAAAACTGATAATTACAGTATAGCAAATCCTAACTATTTTGTCAATAGCCATTAACATTTAACCATTTACTTTGTTTATATAGTCAATTTTAAAACCTGTTTATTTATCTATATTTATGTTTGACAAATTTTATAAATATGATAATGTTAATACATACTGACATATTTAATTTAACATATTTTATTTAAATTTAGATAAAATATTGATATTTTAAAAAATATTTGGCAAAGACTCTTGACAAAATAAAATAGATTTGCTATACTGAGTTGTTAACCTGAAACGAGGACAAATAGCTCATTGTTGATGGCTGTCAACAAAGGTTAACAAACTTGTTCCATATAATTTAGACAAATGATTTATTCTATTTTCTAATCTGACAGCCATAATCTGGGCCCACGCAGGGATTAAACCCCCTACCCCGCCTGGCAACAATGAGCCAACGAGTCCGCTTGTCGTGCCGAGTATCTTAATAACTAAAAACACTTTCGTGCTGAAAAGCTTTTAAACTCCATACTGTTTAAAGGCCGTTCAGTGCGAAAGTGTGAAATTAACCCCAACAAAGGAGAAAGACAATGAAACGAACCAAAGTATTGGAAATCGTGGCAAGTGCCATGCTTCGGAAGAACGGATTTACATACTCCGGTTTTCCGAAGAAGGATGTAAATCCTGCCCAACAGTACTTTGAACGCAAGTTCATTGTCAATCCTGTTGGAACGGCCAGATAAATCTGGTCATATAGACCTGAAAAGGTTGACCGAAAGTCCACGGTTGTAAAAGAATGGGCAAGAGTTTCTGGTTCACCAGATCTTCTCTTTAAAAAGAATCGGCGAGGCTAGGTGTGGCCGAACACTAATGGCGTATTGAGTGCCAGATTAAACTCAACAACTTGTCGCTCAATGTGGAGTGACGAGTGCAATTCCCCTTGACCCAGTGTTGGGAAAAGGCAATACGGCTAAGGCTAGCCGCAACTCCACGAAAGGAGAAAAAAGCCATGTTGACAATTAAATTCGTAAAGACCGCATCCGAAGCCGTGGCCGCACTTGAACAGGGCTTTGAACCCATCGAGTGTTCGTTCGGCTCCGAGGGTTCCGTGGTTGGCTCAATAACAATGAACCACCACGGCGACCACTCCGGGTTGGAAGGCGTGGCTCTCCGCGCTTATCGCGATCACTTCGGTGCTCGCAAGAGCGATCCGAGATTCGTGGTTACGGGCGCGGCCGACGCCGACGCGTGCTTTTGCATCGCGTCATTGGCCGGCTTGTTGCCCCACAAGTCACGCGAAGCCGAGTTGGCCACAGCGCCCCCGCCCGTTAAGGCGTCGGGAACACGCGATTTGACCAAGCTCGCCGAGCTGGTCAATCTCGTGGAC
>JBAXTU010000017.1:0-16338 GCA_037130015.1 bacterium
CTATAGAGCCTATGGCTAATATTGGTGATTGGCCGGTGGAGACGCTTGATGATGGCTGGACCGTGGCGACCGCTGACGGCTCGCTCTCTGCGCATTTTGAACACACAATTGTGGTGGTTGAAAAAGGCGGAGATATTTTAACCAAATAAAATTATGAAACTCCTTGGCATTGACTATGGCGAAGCAAAAATAGGACTGGCGCTTGGCGACACAGAAAGTCGCATGTCTTTGCCATATAAAATTATCAAAAATAATGGCTGGCAAAGTTTTATTGTTGAAGTTTATAAATTATGCCAAGAAGAAAAAATTGAAAAAATAATTATTGGCTTGCCCCAAAACACTCAAAATGAAACTGTCAGTGTTGGTGAAGAAAAAGTTAGGGAACTAGTAAAAGAAATTGAAGCCAGAATAGAATTGCCAGTTGAATTTGAATTGGAAACGCTTTCCACTCAAGCAGCACAAAAATTATCACCTGGCAAAAACGACGACGATATTGCGGCCATGATTATTTTGCAAAGCTATATAGATAAAAACTAAGCCATGACATTTTTAACAAGTGCCATCACCCTTAAAAAATCAGTTTGGGGTGAAGGTGACTATCAATATACTCTCTATACCAAAGACCATGGCAAATTGACGGTCATGGCCAAAGGCGCCAAAAAAATTACTTCCAAGCTGGCTTCACATTTGGAGCCTTTTTTGGTGAGTCAAGTCATGTTGGCCCAAGGACAATTGACCAAACATTTGGCTGGTGCGCAAGTGAGTCATAATTATTCGGGCATTAAAAAGGATTTATTCAAGATTTTGTCAGCCAATTGTTTTTTAGAAACCGTTGATTTACTAGTGGTGCGAGATGGCGGGGAAGCGTTGATTTTTAATTTGACCCATAATTTTCTTGATTGCCTGTCAAAAAGCCAGTACACTCAAGCTGACTTATTAATCCTGAATAAACATTTGTTTGAGCTACTCAAAATTTTGGGTTATGAACCGGAAATTACCGCCAGCAATCAAAAGCGATTATTAGCTGATTTATATCGCCTAATACGAGAAACTGGCGAAAAAGAGATTAAGAGTTTTGATTTTTTGATTAATGCGCTAAGGGCCTAATACGAGTGTTTTTTTATTTGCCTTTTAAAAGGCATTTTGTTATAATATAAACAATTTATTTTGGAGGATAATATCAAAAATAAGACATTTTTATGACTAGAACAATGATATTTGAGGTGGCTGAAAAAGCCGGACAAACAGTGACTGTCAAAGGTTGGGTGCACACTCGCCGTGACCATGGCAAACTTATTTTTATTGATATCCGCGATCGTAGCGGAATATGCCAAGTGGTTTTTATTCCTTCTAACAAGCTAGCGCATGAAATGGCGCAAAAATTGCGCAGTGAATTTGTGGTATCTATTACAGGTCAGGTCAATGAACGTCCTGCCAATATGGTTAATGACAAAATTCCAACCGGTCGTGTAGAAATGTTGGCTGACAGTTTGGAAATTATCAATGAAGCCAAAACCCCGCCTTTTCCCATTGATCAATCAACAGCTGAGGTGAGTGAAGAATTACGCCTTAAATATCGCTATTTGGATTTGCGTACTCAGCGTATGTCCAATAATCTAATCATGCGATCCAAAGTCAATAAGTTTTTTCGTGACTATTTGGGCGAACAAGATTTTTTGGAAATTGAGACTCCAATACTCACCAAAGGCACGCCAGAAGGCGCTCGTGAATTTTTGGTGCCGTCGCGTATTTGGGAAGGAAAATTTTATGTTTTGCCTCAATCGCCTCAGCAATTTAAACAACTGCTAATGGTTGCTGGTGCTGAAAAATATTTTCAATTGGCTAGATGTTTTCGTGATGAGGATACAAGAGGCGATCGCCAAGCTGAATTCACTCAACTTGATATTGAAATGAGCTTTATTGAGCAAGAAGATATTTTTGCTCTCATTGAGCCTATGATGATTAAACTCGTTGAAGAATTATATCCGAATAAAAAAATTACGGCTAAGCCATTTCCTCGCAAAACTTATGCCGAGTGTATGGAAAAATATGGCAGTGACAAACCTGATTTGAGAGTTAATAAAGAAGATCCCGATGAATTGGCGTTTATGTGGCTGATTGATCCGCCCATGTTTAAATACAGTGAAAATGAAAAGAAATTAGTGGCTTCTCATCATCCTTTTACTATGCCTAATCCCGAAGACATGGAGCGATATCCAGACGAGCCTAGAAAATGGCGCGCACTTGGTTATGATTTGGTTTTGAATGGCTTTGAGGTAGCTGGTGGCTCAATCAGAATCCACTTGCACGATATTCAACAAAGAGTTTTTGAACTTTTGGGTGTGGGTGAAAATGAAATCAAAAATCGTTTTGGACACATGCTGGAGGCGTTTGAATTTGGGGCTCCGCCACATGGTGGTATTGCTCCTGGTATTGATCGTTTGATGGCGATTTTACAAAATGAACCAAACATCCGCGAAGTAATTGTTTTCCCCAAGACTGGCGACAGTCGTGATGTTATGATGGATGCGCCGAATTATACTTCTCTGAAAGCGCTTCGCGAAGCTAATATTCGCATTGCTGAAAGTGTTGAAGAACATGCCAAAAAAGATGGCGTGAATTTGTATGGCGAACAGACACAGACAGCAGATTAATACAATTAAGAAATATGAAAATAAAAAAGACCATTTTTCTATCAATTGGAATTATTATTGCCCTGCTAATAGGCGTGATTTTATTTTTTTTCTTTCCAAGGTATTATTTTGATCGCGATATAAGGCTTTGTATGAGCATAAAAGATATGCAGACATCTTGTGTAGCTTCAATTGCCATTGAAAGAGATGATCCAAATATTTGTATTACTGCGTTTGGCGGGTGGCTCTCCACAAAAAAAGAAGATTGTATGAGTTATTTTGTAGAAAAAAAAGGTGATTCTGAGTCTTGCAAGTTTCTTTCTTCTAAGGATATTAGTGGTAAAGAAATTAACGATTCTTATATTAATGACTGTTTAATTAAATCATTAACCAATAATCCAGATCCGAAAGTTTGTGATGGTATTGATGAAACCTTTGATAGATATCAATGTTATTATACTTTAGCAAAAGAACATGGGCTAGTTGGTTATTGTGATAAGTTGATTGGAAAATTAAAAAATCCTGATAATAATTTAATAGAAGTTGATTGGACCGATTTGCAGTATAGGTGTCGGAAAGGTTTATAAAAATTTTATTTATAATTTTGACACTAAAGAGGTAAAAGAAATTTTTACTAATGGCGATCCCGAAAAAACTTCTACTTTTGAAGTGATTAACCTTAAAGCATTTAAAATTTAATTATGAAAAAATTTCTTCCTTTGTTTTTGATCGTGCTAGCTGTGGTTTTATCTGGCTGTACATTGCCGGGGCAAAAACCAATCTCGTCCACGGCATTCACGCAAGATACTAATATTTGTCCTGATGGCTCGGTTGTCGTTCGAATTGAAGAAAGTGGCTATTTTGCACCGTGCCCGACAGTTTCGTCAACATGTTCCGGAGATGTCTGTCCTCTTGTAGTAAATGAACAATATTCATGCGTTTCTGATACTGATTGTACAATGTCCTGTGCTTGGGGTGGAGTTAATTTAAAATGGTATAAAGAGGTTGGAGAAAATACCGATTGCGAAGATGGTTGTGTTAATGTTATTTGGGCTCGCAGTGCTGATTTAAAATGTATTAGCAACGTTTGCCATATTTTCGGTGGCGGTAAGATTATGGATGATAGTTGCAAATTGAGAGATAATCAATATAAATCAGGTTCCAGCCAAGATAATAAAACTGGAATGGCTAATCCAGCCTCGGTTTATTGCGGACAAAAAGGTGGCAAGTCAGTGATTCAAAACAGTCCTGTTGGCCAATATGGCTTATGTTATTTTCTTGATAATCGCGCTTGCGAAGAGTGGGCCATGTTTAATGGCGATTGTCCGGTTGGCGGAGTTAAGACCACGGGTTATAACACAGAAGCTCAGAAATTTTGCGCTTGGAGCGGTGGTTCCACTTTTGCTGTTGATAATGCGGTTTGTAAATTCAAAGACGGCTCGCAGTGTTTGGCACAAGATTTTTATACTGGGCTTTGTCAAAAAGGAAATAAAAAATAAAAAAATAAATTAACTCAGGAGGAATAATTTATGCAACTAACTTTTAAACAAGTCAAAGAAAATCCAGTCGTCAATAATTTTATTGAACAAACGGAAAAGCACATGGATGCTATGGGCTACACGGATCATGGTTTTCGTCATACCAATATTGTGGCCGATAGGGCGCAATCCTTGGCAAAAAAAATAGGCTTGTCCGCTCGCGAGCAAGAGCTGACTGCCATCGCCGGCTATTGCCATGACATGGGAAATTTTTTGGGTCGCACCCAGCATCACTATTGGGCGTCCATGTTGTTTTTTCAAATTTTTGGGCACGACGCTGATAATATCAATGAAGTCTCGACCATCATGCAAGCCATTGCCAGTCATGATAAAGACGAAATAAAACTGGTTAGCAAAATTTCCGCCTTGTTGATTTTAGCGGATAAATCAGATGTGCATCGCAGTCGGGTCAAGACTAAAGATTTAATTATGATTCGTCAAGATATTCATGATCGCGTCAATTATGCAGCCACGGACAATCAGCTTTTGGTAAATAATCGTCGCAAGGAAATAGAACTTAAAATAAAAATTGACACCTCGTTTGCTCAGCCAGTAGAATATTTTGAAATATTTATTGATCGTATGACTTTTTGTCGTTTGGCCGCCAGCTATCTTGGTTATAAATTTGTGTTGGTGATTAACAATTCTAAATTGTCATAAAATAATTAATAAATAATTATAAAAAAATGGAAGAAAAAAATAAATCTGCACATGGCTCCGGACCATTGGATGCTTTTTTGAATTTATTGTCGCTCATCACTTTGGGCTGGATGTCCATTTCTATTGGTGCGGTGCTGTTTCAGATTATTAATAAATTTTTTGTGCCCATCACTTATCCTGGGGAAACCTTGGCTTTGCAAGGTGCGCTTAAAGGCGGGCTGGCCTCGTCAATCGTGGTGGTGCCTGTATTTTTGTTGGTAGCTTGGGTTTTGGCTAAAAAATATGCATCAGAAGATCTCAGTCCCAAGAGTGGTATTCATCGCTGGCTAACTTATTTGATGTTGCTTATTTCTTCGCTGGTGATTATTGGTAGTTTAGTTGGACTTTTAGTAAAATTTTTAAATGGCGATTATGCCACTGGCGTGATGCTTAAAATTTTAGTGGTTTTGATTATTGCGGCTGGAATTTTTAGTTATTATTTTTATGATTTGCGTCGAAAAAATCATCTGCATAAAGATATTGTGGCGCGTGGTTTTTGGTTTGGCGTGCTTGCCATTGCTATTATTGTTATTATTGGTGGACTTGTAATTTCCGACTCGCCAAAAAAAGTTAGACTGATGAACGAAGACAGTCTAAATGTACAAAAGTTGGAAAGTTTTAATATGGCGATTATTAATTATTATGGTAGTAATAAAAAATTGCCGGAAAACTTGTCAGGTCTTTATTTTTCTAATTTTGTTGACAAAAATGGTCAGTCATCATTTGGGTATACTTTAAAGAGTGAGAATGAGTATGAATTGTGCGCTGATTTTAATTATCCGGCCGCTGACAGTAATGTCAAAATTCCCAATGCTTCTTATGATGATATTTATTATCATGATGCCGGACATCAATGTTTTACTAAAAAAGTTGACTTGACTCAATTGAATAGTATTCAACAATTCAATATTCCGCCAGAGGCTATTAAGGCCACGGCTCAACCAACTAATTAAATTTTAAAAATAAAAATAAAAACAAAAATATGTCCATGCCATCAAAAGTCAAAGCTTATCTTGAAAAAAACGGCGCTAAGTATGAAGAGTTAGCACACAAAACGGTTTTTACCGCCTATGATGCGGCTGCTACTTTAAAAAAAGAATTAAAACAAATCGCCAAGAATCTGCTCATTGAAGCCGACAAAACTCATGTGCTCGTGATCGTGCCGGCAGATAAAAAATTGGATCTGGGAAAATTAAAAAAAGCTTTGGGTGCCAAAAAAGTTTCAATTCCAAAAGAGCAAGTAGTAGTGAAAATTTTAAAAATTAAACCTGGAGCGATTTCTTCTTTTGGCAAGTTGCATAAATTGGAAGTGGTACTGGACAAGACCATGACCGGTGTCAAAGAAGCGGTTTTTTCAACTGGCAGTTTCACTGATAGTGTACTAATGAAAGTAAAAGATTTTGTACAAATGGAAGAAGCCAAACTAGCTGACATTGCTATGAAAGGCGGTTATGTTATTCCCAAAACAGTGAAGAAACAAATGAAAAAAATAAAAAAAGTTTTGAAAGCAAAAAAACCTGTTAAAGTTGTCAAAAAACCAATCAAAAAAATTATTAAAAAAGCTGTGAAGAAAGTTGTAAAAAAGACAGTTAAGAAAGCAATTAAAAAAGCAACGAAAAAGAAAAAATAATTTTGTAATGCATCAATTTGAATTAGAACAATTTAGCGGACCGTTGGACTTATTGCTTCAGCTGATAGAAGACCAAAAGTTGGATATTTCTCAAGTGGCTTTGGCTCGTGTCACAGATCAGTATTTGGAATATTTAGAAAATAATCCTGGTATTGGTGCCACCGAGCTGGCTGATTTTTTGGTGGTAGCTACCAAGCTTCTTATTATCAAGTCCAAAACTTTATTGCCGGCTATGGCTGATGATGAAGAGGACAGTGCCGAGTCACTAGAAAATCAATTGAAAATTTATAAGGATTATTTGGACGCTTCCAAGCTTTTGGAAAAAATGATTGCCAAAAATAATTTTGCTTTCAGTCGTGACAAAATTGTTTTTGTGACCAAACCGACTTTTAGTCCGCCTGAAGGAATTAAAGCTGAAGATTTGAATTTGTTGTTTGTTAAAATTTTGGAGCGATTGGATTATATAGTCAACTTGCCTCAGAAAGTTTTGGAAAAAACTATCAGCTTGCGCGAAATGGTTTCGCATATTCAGTCACAAGTGAAGCTGGCGGAAAAAATGAATTTTCATCATATTTTGTCAGGAGTCAAATCACGCACCGAAGTGGTGGTATGTTTTATGGCTCTACTTGAACTGATTAAAAAAGGTGAAATCAGTGTCAATCAACAAGGAGTTTTTGATGATATAATAATTGAAAGAGTTTAAATTTTTATGAACAAAAAAAATCAAATTGAATCGTTGTTATTTATTTCTCATAAGCCGTTAAGCGCGAAAGAAATTGCCAAGCTGGTTGAGCTTGACGTTGAAGAAACACAAAAAGTATTATTAGAATTGTTTGAATCTTATGAACAAAAAGTTGGCGGTATTCGTCTGATGAAAATTGAAGACAAATACCAAATGGCCACTGATCCTGAGTCTGCAGAACTTATTAAAAAATTTATCAAGAGCGAGCTTACCGGCGAGCTTACCAAGCCATCGCTAGAAGCGCTCACAGTGATTGCTTATCGCGGGCCAATTTCCAAAGCGGAATTAGAGCTTATCCGTGGCGTGAATTGTTCCATGATTTTAAGAAATTTATTAATTCGCGGTTTGATTGATGGTGTAGAAGATAAACAAAAAAATACAGTGGTCTATAGAATTACTTTTGATTTCTTAAAATTTTTAGGACTGACAAAAGTTGAAGACTTGCCTGATTTTGAAAAATTAAATCGCAATAATAATTTGGACAAGTTGCTCAGTGGCAATGACAGACAAATTAAAGATGAAATAACTAATTTAGCCGTTTAAACCATGTTTGATTTTTTTGCTAATTTATTGCTCGCTGGATTGTTTATGAATTTTTCAATTCAAAATAATCAGGTTATAGATAATTTTTCTAACAGTCATTTGCCGGAAGCCGGCTATAGGCAAGTTGTTTCTGTGGTGCCAGAAATTGTCCAGAATCTGCCTCAGAAAAAAGTTGATGCCAGTAGTACTGGCGTGAGCGTCAGTGCTGATAGTGTTCTAGTTATTGACGCTGAGACTGGCAAAATACTTTATGCCAAAGGAACAACCGACAAGCGATCTATTGCTAGTATTACCAAACTGATGACGGCTTTGGTTTTTATGGATCATAAGCAAGACTGGGATAAAACTTGGACTATTTCGTCCACTGACTATCGCGCTGGTGCTGTCGCTTATTTGAATTCAGGTGATGTTGTTTCCACTAAGGATATTTTTTATACGGCCATGGTGGCCTCGGCCAATGAAGGCGCTGCAGCTCTCGCTCGCATTACCGGACTTAGTCAGCAAGATTTTGTCGCTGAAATGAATAAAAAAGCAGTTGATTTGGGCATGATAAATTCTCATTTTGCCGATCCAACAGGATTGGATAATAATAATGAATCAACAGCGCAAGACATTGCTATTTTGGCTCAGACTGCTTTTAATAATCCTGATATTTTTCGTGCTGTACAAACAAATAATTATCAAATAACCATTCAAAATAAAAAGCTAAGTCGAAAAATTTTTAGCACTGATAAAATTTTGGGCCAATCATTTGGTTGGGATGATAATACTTGCAAAGTAGAAGCTGGCAAAACAGGCTACATTGAAAAAGCTGGTTATTGTTTTGCTAGTCAGATAAGCGATGAACATGGCAAGAAAATAATTGTGGTGGTGCTTGGCAGTGCCACTTTGAACGATCGTTTTACTGATACCAAAAGTTTGGCCTATTGGGTTTTTAAAAATTATGAATGGCAGAATTAGTTTATAAATTAAAAAAATATATGCAACCAATAATAATTGCTAATTGGAAAATGAGTTTACGACCGGCCGAAGCTCGCAGACTTTTACTTTTAATGCGCACCAAATTAGTCAAAGAAAAAAATGTTGAAATAGTGATTTGTCCTTCATTTACAGAACTGACAGCCTCGGCCAAAATTTTTAAGGGCACTAATATTGCTTGGGGCAGTCAAGATGTTTTTTGGGAAGAGTCTGGCGCTTACACCGGAGAAATTTCCGCCTTGTCATTAAAGGAATTAGGTTGCGAATATGTGATTATTGGCCACTCGGAACGCCGACGTTATTTGCATGAGTCTGATGAAATGGTGAATAAAAAAACAGTGGCCGTAATTTCTAGCGGACTCACACCAATTGTGTGTGTGGGCGAAACTCTCAGTGAACGCCAAGAAGGTCAAACCGAGCAGATTATTACGCGACAGATTAAAGGAGCTTTTAATAATATTGATTTAGAAAGTGGTGAAAAAGTGGTGGTGGCATACGAACCTGTATGGGCTATTGGCACTGGCAAAGCGACCAGCAGTGCGGATGCGGAAGCTGTTTTTAGTCTGATTCATGATATTTTGTTGGATTTGTGGTCATTGACCATTATTAAAAATAATGTTAAATTTGTGTATGGTGGCAGTGTGGATAGTCAAACAGCCAAGCCTTTTATATCTGGGTCTTTATGTAATGGTTTTTTGGTTGGCGGTGCCAGTTTAAAACCTTTAGAATTTGCAAAAATCAGTCAATTATTAAATTCAAAATAATGATCGTCCACATTAAAAAAATTATCGGGAGCGTGAATCGCGGGCAATATGCCATTGGTGCTTTTAATACTTATAATTTAGAATCAACCATTGCTATTTTGCGAGCGGCTGAGGCTGCCAAGTCACCGGCTATTATTCAGATTTCAGAAGCCACGGTTAAATATGCAGGGTTAGAAACAATTTTTGCTATCATTGAAAAAGTTGCTAAAGCCGAATTAAAAAAAGTGCCGGTGGCCATTCATTTGGATCATGGCAAAGATTTAAAATTAATCAGTGAATGTATAAAAGTTGGGTTGTCATCTGTACATATGGATGCCTCAGCTTTACCTTTTGAGGAAAATATTGCCACCACTAAAAAAGCAGTCCAAATGGGTCATGCTAAGGGTGTGTGGGTGCAAGGCGAGCTTGGTTGTTTGTTTGGCAAGGAGGGAATGTCTAAAGCTGATTTACCAAAAGATAGGACTGCTTTTATGACCGACCCCAGCAAGGCTTCTGAATTTGTGAAGCGAACAGGTATTGATACATTAGCTGTAGCCGTAGGCACTATCCATGGATTTTTTGAAGGTGAGGAAAAAATTGATTTTGGGCGGTTGTCACAAATTGTCAAAAATGTAAGATTACCTCTAGTGCTTCATGGTGGCAGTGGTGTTAGTGATGTGCAAATAAAAAAAGCTGTAGCCGGTGGTGTTGGTATTATTAATATTGATACTGAACTTCGCATGGCTTTTACCGAAACTCTCAGGCAGACTCTTAAAAAAGAAAAAGAATTTTATGATCCGCGAAAACTTTTGTTGCCTTCAATTGATGCTGTAAGTCAAAAAGCTCAAGCTAAAATGGCTATGTTTGGCAGTGCTGGTAAAATAAAATAAATATAATATATGTGGCTGATAATAATTTTAATTTTAATAATTGCATTTTGTGGCTTGGGAGTTTTTTATTTATTTTTTAAGAAATTGCCGGATATTAAAAATTTGAATATTAATTCTTTGACTGAAGTTAAACAATTAGAAACCAAAGCTAAAATTCTACAAGCCAAGTTGATGCGTGATAGCAGTGAAGTAAGAAAAAAAATGGGAGTATTTTTTGGAAAGGAAAAAAATATTTTTTATTCTTGGTTACATAAGACCAAAGCTAAGGCTCAAAAGTTAGAAGCTCAATATGCAAAAGAAAAAACTGAACCCGAGGAGTTGTTTACCAAAGAAGAGTTGTTGGAAGAAGGTGAGAGCTTGCTTAAAAAAGATGATTTTGTGGCGGCTGAAAAAAAATTAATTGAAGTGATTTCTCTAGACAAAAAAAATGTAGAGGCTTATGAAATGTTGGGAGAATTATATTTTGAAAATAAAAATTATGATCAGGCCGAGGAGATTTATAAATATCTGATTAAGCTTTCTACTATTGATTATGGCGCTCTTTCAGAAAATGCCAATTTTAAAAATGGCGCCATGTTAGAAGCAGAGACCGATTTTTTGAGTTCGCTGGAAGTGGATAATAAGATTGCTGTTTATTATAGCGATTTGGCTGAAGTGTACGAAGTGACTGACAAAGATGATAATGCCATTGATTGTTATCTTAAAGCCAGCTCCATTGAGCCTAATAACCCTAAATATTTGGACAAGATTATTGATTTGGCTATTCAGTTGGAAGACAGAGGATTGGCTAAAAAAACTTTCAATCGTTTGCGTGAAATTAATCCTGAAAATGGCAAATTAGAGGAGTTAAGGGTTGCTATTGAAAAACTTTAAGATATTTGCTAAACTGTAATAGTTGTTTTTGAGAGTTTGCTTTAGGTGATTTTTCCTGCGTATGCCGTTGTAGCTCAGTTGGTAGAGCAACTCCATGGTAAGGAGTAGGTCTGCGGTTCGAATCCGCACAACGGCTCAAATCGAGTTAAAAGTCAAAAAGTTTGTAAAGTTTATAAAGAAATTCTTTATGAACTTTTAACTTTAAAAACTTTATAAACTCGTATTTGGGTCGATACCAAAGCGGTCAACTGGGGCAGACTGTAAATCTGCTGGCTTCGCCTTCGAAGGTTCGAATCCTTCTCGGCCCACCAATTAAAGAGCAAATCATTTGCTCTTTTTTGTTTTTTAAAGCCATTGACAAAATTATAGCAATAAAGTATTATTCTAAGTTAGCAGTAGCTCTTTAACAATTAAAAGAGAGTAATTGGCGTGGCCTGTGGCCGGTCAATTTTGGCATAATTGTGAGATATAGATGTCGCTAAAGCTATGACTTAGCGAAAAAGGAGACAGAAATGAAAGAGATAGATGAGCTGAGTAGTAGTAGTAGTTGGTTCAGAGGAGTTTTTGATCACATGGACGAAGGCGTTGCTTTTTGCCGGATGATCTTTAACGAAAAAGACGAACCAGAAGATTGGGAATATTTGGCGGTCAATAAGGCTTTTCAATCCTTGGTCGGTTTTGTTGATGTTATTAATAAGCGAGTGACCGAAGTCATTCCCGATATCAAGGAAACCAACCCGGAAATTTTTGAAATTTATGGTCGCGTGGCCATGACTGGCAAGCCAGAAAAGTTTGAAAGGTTTTTGCCAACTTTAAGTCAATGGTTTGATGTTTCGGCGTACAGCCCGAAAAAAGGATTTTTTGTGGCGATATTTAATTTAACCACAAAAATCAAACAAGCGGAAAAAGAAATCAAGGAACAGCACAGGTTAAGTGAGTTATTGCTTGATTCTTTGCCACATCCGGCCATGTTGATTCAGGGTAAAAACCGGATCGTTTTAGCCGTCAATAAAACCGCCTTAGATTTGGGAGTGAAAGTTGGCGGGCATTGTTGGCGGGATTTTGGCAAAGCGTTATACATTTCCGAAGAGGAAAAAAATATCGCTGAATCAAATCCCGATCCAATTCTTGATCGGCAGATTGCTTGCAGTTTTTGTCAGGGTGATGATTGTTTGCAAAAAGATCCAAAACAAAATAATCCTGAGATTCATTCGCTTGGCGCAGTCTTTGACACCTATTGGATCAAAATTGATGACGATGTTTATTTGCATTATACTATAGACATTACCGAACGTAAGTCGGCGGAAAAGGCTCTGATCAAATCCGAGCGATTGTCGGCTGTAGGCGAAATGGCCTCGGGTATGGCCCATGATTTTAATAACAGTCTACAGGTTATCTTTGGTAATTTGGAGATGGCTTTATCAGTGCCTGATCTGCCACAAGAAGTGCTAGATTTTATTGAAGGCGCTAAATCCGCCACCAATAATTCCGTCACCAGTGTTCGTAACCTGCAAAGGTTTGCTAGAAAATTGGGCAATGTCAGCCTGGTGCCGGTTGATTTAAATAAAATCCTAGACGAAACCGTCGCTAGTTCCAGGCCGATGTGGAAGAATGACGCGGCTCAGAATGGGTTGCATTTTTCTTTTGCAAGGATATACGGCAATATTGGTTTTGTTAGTGGTAATGAAGGCGACTTGAGCAATGTTTTTTACAATCTGATAAAAAATGCTATTGAGGCTATGCCCGGTGGCGGACTCATTACCATTGAGACCAGTGTTTTGAATCAGGAAGTTATGGTCAGATTTAGTGACACAGGTATTGGTATGAGCGAAGAAGTGCAAAAAAGCATTTTTCAGCCATATTTTTCAACCAAAGGTCCTAGTCATGAACGAGGTTTCGGCCTTAGTAATGTTCATTCAATCATGGCGAGTCATGGCGGAAGAATATTGGTTAAAGAATCAGTGGTTGGCCAAGGCACGACCTTTGAATTGATTTTCCCTGTCATTAATGTAATGCCACTCAAGTCAATTGAATCAAATGTGACTAATTGTCAAACACCAGCTAAAGTTTTATGGGTTGATGATGAGGAGCCGATTAGGAATTTGGCCAAATTGTGTTTGAAAAGGTTCGGGCATACGGCCGAGGTTGCCGATAGTGGAGAAGCGGCGCTTGAACTTTTACAGTATAATCAGTACGACTTGTTGGTCACTGATATTTCTATGGAGGGGATTAGTGGCTGGCAATTAGCCGAGGTGATTAAGGGTAAGTTTCCTGAAATGAGAATAGCCGTTATTTCCGGCTATGGTGCGGAAATTACCACTGAAAAAATCCAAAGCTACGGCGTTGATTATGTGCTTTGCAAGCCAGTCAGCAAAAAAGAGATTGGCGATTTGGTTGATAAGGCCATGCAGTCAAAATAGTTAGTTGTACTTTCATTCTATTAACCTGATGTCATAAATGATGTCAGGTTTTTTTATTGTTTTATTTGCCAAAAGCACATAAATTTTCTATAATAATAGAAATAAATTAAATTAATAATGAAAAAAATAGCTAATTTTAGAATTGTATTTTTTTTGATTGGTATTTTGATTTTTGTGGCTGTTTTTTTGTGTTCTAATTTTTCTTTAGCTAAAACAATTTCAACTCCTTCAACAAAAATAAAAGTTGAAAGCTTGGATTTTTGCGATAATGGTTTGTTTAAAATTAGATTGCCAATACTGATGTATCATCATATTGGATCAAACCCAAATCCTGAGAATACTCCGGCCGAAGGATTATATACGCCAATTAATATTTTTGAAAACCAGTTGGCGCTTATAAAAGAGGCCAATATTAATTCAATAACGGTCAGGGAAGCTGGAGAAATAATGCTTGCCAAGCAAGATTTATCAGGCAAAAGCATCGTTCTCACTTTTGATGATGGCTATGATGATTTTTATACCAATGCTTATCCGCTACTTAAAAAATATCAGCTTAAAGGGGTACTATATGTGATCACTGATTTTGTGGGTCAGCCTGGTTATATCACGGCTAGCCAGGCCAAAGAAATGGCCGAGAGTGGTGTGGTGGAAATTGCCAGTCACACACTCAATCATCCTGATATGAAGCAATTAAACAGCAAAGATGCCCTAAAACAACTGGTTGAAAGTAAAGCTAATTTGGAAAAAATAATAGGTCAAAAAGTTTATGATTTTGCTTTTCCTTATGGTTTTTTTAGACATAATGAGTTGCAATTGGTCAGAAAAGCAGGCTACTTGACTTCGGCGTCTACTTTGCCAGGCTTGTTGCAATATTCTAATAATCGTTTTTATCTGTTTAGAGAACGTCCAGGAAGACGTGAAGGGCAAGAATTTTCTCATTGGCTTTCGGTGTTAGAAGGAGAAAAGGCGACTACTACTGTTAAATTGAAATAAATTCCCATTTTTTGCTTATTTGTCAATAATAGTTGATTTATTCTAGCTTTTATGTTAATATATTGGGGTTCGGACAGGTAGTTCCAGCTAGGCATTTATTGCCAACTTAGCTCAGTTGGTAGAGCAACGGTTTTGTAAACCGTAGGTCGTCGGTTCGAACCCGACAGTTGGCTTAGTTAAAAAAATTAAGAATTAATTTTATTTTATGTCACAGGACAACATGATCAAATTTGAATGCACGGTTTGCAAAAGAGTCAATTATTTTTCACGTAAAAATAAAAAACTTTTAAAAACCAGACTGGAAGCAAACAAATATTGCAAACATTGCAAAAAACACACTCCGCATAAAGAAACTAAATAGGCGCTAAGTGCGTCTTTTGCGGGATTCGTATAGTGGCTAGTACAGAGGTCTCCAAAACCTTTAGCGGGGGTTCGATTCCCTCATCCCGTGCAAATTAAAAAGATAGTCCGTCAGCTGACGGACTATCTTTTTAATTTGCATAAACGATTGGGAATCGAACGGGTTGGAAGCGAGACAAGGCCGAGAGGCCGAAGTCGAGCGTCGACAGATGCGACCCTGGGAGCATTTGGCGCCAACGAGCGGACAAGCCAAGCGAGCCTGCCTGCCGGTAGGCAGGAGCGAGGCGTGATAAGGCATACCTTTGGCCGGACAAGCGCCATGAGAATGGCGCGCGTTTTTATAACTGAAATAAAAACAGTTATTAAAACGTAATATTTGTGTTAAACTTTAATTATGATTACCGAAAAAGATTGCCTACAATTTTCCGATAATGATTTGGTTGAGCGCGCCATGTCAAATCCTGATTATTACGCTTGTCTAGTCAATCGCTATACCGAGTCTTTGCGTCATTATATTCTCAGGCTTGGAAGTACTATTTCTGACTCAGAGGATATTTTGCAGGAAGTTTTTTTGAATGTTTATCTTCATTTAAATGACTTTGATAAAAAATTAAAATTTTCTAGCTGGATTTATAGAATTGCCCATAATCAGACTATTGATCTTTTTCGTAAAAATAATGTTCGGCCCACAATTGAGTTAAATGATTTAATTCCTTGGCAAGAAATGGCTCGCGATAGTTGTCCTGGATGCGTAATTGATCAAGAAATATTAAAACAAAAAATAAAGCTTATTCTTGAAAAACTTAATCCTAAATATAGAGAAGTGATTGTGCTTAAATATTTTGAAGAAAAAGATTATAATGAAATGTCTGACATTCTAAGAAAGCCCATGGGAACAATTGCCACTCTAGTTAACAGGGCTAAAAAACAATTTACTAAATTAGCTAAAGAACAATTATTACATTAAGGATATGAATTCAATTACTGACAAAATAATAAATAAAATTAAAAAAGAACATCTTAAGCCGATGCCTAAATGGAGGTTTTGGTTGCGTGATAGTGGTTTGTGGGCAGGTTTTAGTTTGTTTATTTTTTTAGCAATATTATCTTTGGGTCTTTTGTGGTATTTTTTATCAGATGAGCCATGGCATATTGGTTATGGTTTATTTTTTAGTCGTATGCCGATATTATTTTTTATTTTTATAATACTTGGTGCTTTACTATCTTTATTTTATTTTCGTAATACTAGTAGAGGGTATAGATACTCTTTTGTTAAGTTAGGTTTTTGTTTATTAG
>JBAXTU010000018.1:0-16334 GCA_037130015.1 bacterium
ATTTTAAATATTATCCTCGTCTTTTTGCTTTAAAATTGATTAAATTTTATCAAAAAACCATATCTTTTGATCATGGAAAGATTGGAAAAGTGTTTTATCCTCATGGTTATTGTAGGTTTCACCCCACTTGTTCTGAATATGGCTATCAGGCCATTGAAAAATATGGCATTTTAAAAGGCGGAATAATGGCTTTTTGGAGAATACTCCGGTGTAATCCATTTAATAAAGGCGGTCATGATCCGCTAAAATAAACTATTTTTATGATGAATATTCTTACTATAATCTTTTATCAGCCACTCTTAAATGCTTTGGTCTTTTTGTATAATATTATTCCCGGTCATGATATTGGGGTGGCTATTATTATTTTGACCATTTTAATTAAGCTTATTTTGTACCCTTTTTCCATCAAATCTTTAAAAGCTCAAAAGGCAATGCAAGAGCTTCAGCCAAAAATAGATGCTATTAAGGCTCAGTATAAAAATGAAAAGGAAAAACAGGCAACAGAGATGATGAAACTGTATAAAGATGAAAAAATAAGCCCTTTTTCTTCTTGTTTGCCACTTTTGATCCAATTGCCTTTTTTGTTTGCTATTTATCAGGTTTTTATGGTTGGTTTAGCTAATAATGAATTGGTTGGGCTTTATTCTTTTATTAATAATCCAGGAAATTTAAATAAAATTGCTTTTTGGATTTTTGATATGTCAAAACCAAATTTAGTTTTGGCTCTGGTGACTGGATTGGCTCAATTTTGGCAAACAAAGATGCTTATATCCAAAAGACCGGAAGTTAAAGGTGAAGGAAGTAAAGATGAAGATGTGGCCAGTATTATGAATAAACAAATGCTTTTTATGATGCCTATTGTCACTGTTTTTATTGGAGCTTCGTTGCCTAGTGGATTGGTTCTTTATTGGTTGGTGGTTAATTTAATAACTGTTGGCCAACAATATATTGCTTTCAAAAAAACCAAGTCCATTACTCCGGTTGTAATAAATTAGTTTATAATAGTTGTAAAAAAACAACCTCTATAATTACAGAGGTTGTTTTTTTATTTAAATAAGTATTTCTTTAGAAAGCGCGATTTTTACCAACAATCATTTTTATTTTTTTGGGCAGAATATTAATAGAAGCTGGGCTTTTGACTATTTTTTTTTCATCGCTAAGAAATATAGAGACTGGTTTGCGTCTGTCCAGCCAGATTTTTTTTGCGGCAAAATAGCTATAAATAGTGCGGGTTTTAAACCATTTCTTTTGTTGGTTGGCTACAATAATGTTTAATTTGCCATCAGTAGGATCAATTGAAATTCCTTCTTGTTTTTCTAAATTGGCAATAGTTATTAGATTATTTTTGCCTTCTAAATTGATCCAAAAGCCATTATCACATTCCAGTGAAATTTGCTTGCTACCAATGACCAGTGAAGAAAGAAAATAATAATTATTGATTTGGCCCAAGTCTAAATGATTAATAATGCGTGAAGATAAAATATCACAAGCGGGTTCGCCCTCAGGAATTCCGAGCAGTTGAGCAATGTGATTATTTTTACCAATGGGAATTAAAGCAATAGTAATGTCTAAATCAACCACAATGTTGAGTATCTGTCCAAGAGTTTTGTCATTACCAACTACAACCAAGGTTTTAACACCGCGCTTAGCTTCTTCAAAAATTATTTGTTGGATATTTTTTAAAAAAGACAAGCGATTAATCTTTCCATTAATACCAAGGTCGGTGAGCCGGGTTTCTATTTTGGCTAGTGTGGTCTGATATGTTTTTTCATTCAGAAAAGAGTCGTAAATGTAATAGTACATAGGCGATTTATTTTTTTGGGCTCTGTTTGTCTTTATTTTTTTGTTCATTCTCATTTTCTTCTTCCTCATTTTTTTCGTGCGTGTCCAAATCTATTTTACCCTGTTTGACTGACTCTGGTTTTGGACTGCGACTCTTACCGTCGCCCATTTGGCATTTACCACACAAAATAGCGCCTGGAGCTATGATTAAAATGTCAGTTTTAACATCGCCGAATATTTTGGCTGTGGAAGTCATTTCTAATTTGCCACGGATTTTTACATTGCCTTGAATTTCTCCGGCTACTAGAGCGTTATCAGCTGTCACATTAGCGAAAATTTTTGATTTGTGGCCAACTTTTAAATTTTTGGCTGTTTTGACTGTGCCACAAATAATACCATCAACAATAATATTGCCCTCGGTAATGAAGTCACCCTCAAGTTTGACTGATGGTCCGATAATGGTGTCAGCTTCACCTTGATGGGCTGGCGGTTGGTTTTCTTTGAACATAGGATAAGTAGTGTTAAGAGATTAATTTCTGATTTTATTTTAAGCCAATGAGGCTAGCTTGTCAAAACTGTTTTTTTGTGCTACAATACTGTTAGTAATAAATCTAAAAATAATTTTTATTTATGCCTATCAAAAAATCCGCTTGGAAGGCGCTAAGACAAAGCGAAAAAAAAGCTGTTAGAAATATTCGTCTTAAGAAAAAGATTAAAGAATTGGTGAAAGATTCACAAAAACTTATTGGTATCAAGGAAAAGACTGCAGTTGATAAAGTCAAAGACGCTATTAAAGCCATTGACAAGGCAGTGCAGAAAAAAATTGTTAAAAAGAATTTCGGCGCCCGCAAGAAATCACGGCTCATGAAAAAATTGAACTTAGTAAAATAAGCTAAATTGTCCCGCCCACCAAATAAGGTTGGGCGGGCTTTCGTCTATATGGATATAACCAATCTTAAAAAAGCCTTAACAGGCCAGCCAGCCTATCGCTATAAGCAAGTCAATCTTGCTATTTTTGGTCAGCTTATAAATTCTTGGGCTGAAGCCACTGGTTTGCCAAAGGATTTGCGAGAAAAATTGCAAGCAGAGTGTCCTTTAGAAATACAAGCCGAAGTGATAGCAGATAAAAGATCGGAAAAAGCAGGGATTGTTTTAGCTGATGGTTCTATTATTGAATCAGTGTTGATTAAAAATAGCGATGGCCGTAATACTGTGTGTGTTTCTTCTCAGGTTGGCTGTCCGCTTAAATGCGCTTTTTGTGCCACCGGTCAAAATGGCTTTCGCCGTAATTTGACTGTTGATGAAATTATTATGCAAGTTTTATTTTTTGCCAGGCAACTTAAATTAAAAGAAGAAAGAGTGGATAATGTGGTTTTTATGGGCATGGGTGAACCATTTTTAAATACGGAAAATGTTTTGTCAGCGGTAAAAAGTTTAAATGATAAAGAAGGCTTAAATATCGGCGCTAGAAATATTTCTATTTCTACTAGTGGTTTGCCTGAAGGTATTCATGCACTAACAAAATTTCCATTGCAAATAAATTTGGCGATTTCTTTACATGCTCCAAATGACAATTTGCGTCAGACATTAATGCCGATTGCTAAAAAGTATAATTTAAAATCTATTTGGCGCGCCTTAAAAGATTATTTGGAAATTAAAAATCGTAAATTAATGTTTGAATATATTATGATTGATGGCGTGAATGATTCTGACAAGCAAGCTCAAGAACTTGGTGAGTTATTATTAGAATTACCCAAACATCTACTCATGGTAAATTTGATTCCCTATAATCTTTCTCTTGATAGTGCTGGATCTTCGGAATTCAAGCCGTCAAAAGCCGGTAGAATAGAAACCTTTAAAAAAATATTATTCCGTCGTGGCATTGAGACTACAATTCGCGAATCGCTTGGGTCAAGTATTTCTGGCGCTTGCGGGCAATTGGCTGGCAAAAGAAATTTGAGATAAAAAAATATAAAACAAAACACCCACTGAATAATCAGTGGGTGTTTTTATGTTTGAGATATAATATCGGCCAAACTGCAGGCCAACTTTTTTGTTGCCGGGATGGACTGATAAGGCCAGGCAAGAAAATTTTTGGTAAGCGGTGTTCGAGCCGAAGCCCGAATAAAGCCTATAAAAATTCCCATGCTTGTCGTGCCTAGCCATATCAGTCCACCCTCAGCGAGAAATAAAAATTTTCTCAAATTTGAATGGAAGGTGACAAATTTGTGTGTGGCCCGCAGATTGGCTGATATTATCCGTAAGTCTGCAGACAAGAAATTACTCCAAGGCAAAGATCCAGTCGGAACCGAAGCAATCCTTAATAAAATAATTCCCATGCTTGTCGTGCCTGCAGATTTACGGAGACTATCAATTTTAAAACAGTTCAGATAACTATTCAATTTAGCAAATACGGGAGTATTTGTCAATAGGGGTGCTTTAAATGATGTAAAAATCCGCTAGTTTTAGCGGAATTATCATTTTTATAGCCTAAAGTAATTCTCTATATTCTTATTATACACTAAAAAACAAATCTAAGCAAGGTTGGTTTTAAAAACTTATCCATAGATTATCACCAGCTTGGTTTTGGCATTTTTGCCGTTTTTTATCTCCACTTGGCTTTTACTAACTCCAAAGTATTCAGCCAAGACCTTAATAAGCTGTTCATTGGCTTTGCCCTCAATGGCCTGGGCTGTTAATTTTACTTTATATACTTGCTCGGTGATTTTTTCTATATTAATTTTGGAAGAATTGGGCTTAACATCTATTAAAAGTCTACGCATAAATTTAAAGTTGTTCTAGAATTTTTAATTCTAATTTTTTACTTATCGTATCATAAATTGCAAAAGTCGCTTTACTAAAAATTCCACCTAGCGTGCCAGGGTTTATTAATTGGCAATTATTGGGCAGGGTTTCCATCCATGGTTTGTGGGTGTGGCCATAAAAAACAAGATTATAATTGCCACTACTTGCTAATTCTTTGGCTTGATCAGGAAAATGGCAAAAAGCGATACGTATATCATCCCGGGCTTGACCCGGGATCTCATGTATTTTAGACGAGATCCCTGCCTCCGCAGGGATGACAGTTGTACCAATATTGCCATGAAGCTCAACATTAGTCCAAATATTTTTCATAGTCAAAATAGCTGAACGATAATTATTGTCCATATTGCCAAAAGCAAAATGGATAACTCCGGAAAAGTTTTTTGAAAGATAATCAATTGTTTCTGGGCTGGCAATATCACCACAATGGATAATGGTTTCAATTTTATTTTCCTTGGCCCATGAAAGAAATTTTTCTATATTGGTAATATTATCATGAGAGTCTGAGATAATGGCAATTAACATAATAAGATTATTTTCTTAATTTTTTTAAGATTTTTATATCCTGCTCTAACAATTCATCATGCGGAGTTTCTAAAATTAAATTTATTTTTTTTATTTTACAAAATTTAACAATGGCTTCAAAACCATTTAAGCCTATTTTCCCCTGGCCAATATGTTCATGGCGATCTTTTTTGGAATTAAAGTCTCCTATGGAATCATTAATATGAATGAGTTTTAATTTTTCCAGTCCGATAATTTTATTAAAGGCTGAAAAAGTTTTTTTGACTGCTATTTCATTCCTTAAATCATAGCCAGAAGCAAAAGCATGACAAGTGTCAAAGCAAACTCCGATTTTGTATTTTTTAAGTTTTGGTGAATTGATGATTTGAGCAATTTCTTCAAAAGTGTCGCCGATAATGGCGCCAGCGCCGGCAGATATTTCAATTAAAAATTCTGTTTGACCTTTGTAATTTTTTAAAATTTCTGAAATTCCAATAATGACTTTTTTGATTGATTCCTTATCTCCAAGTTCTTTGGCACTGCCCAAATGAGTCATTAGATATTTGACACCCAAGAGTGATCCTCTTTCCAGTTCTTCTTTAATTATAGAAATGGAGCCATAATAAATACGATTATTAGCCGAAGCCAAATTAATATAATATGGCGCGTGAATGTATGATTCCAGGCTGTATTTTTTTGAGTTGGCCTTAAATTCCGTGATAATTTTATTTGTAATAGGCTTAGCTGGACCACCTTGAGGTGGACGCGAAAAAAATTGAAAGCATTCACAGTTAATTTCTGCTGTTCGTAGTGGCGCCAAAGCCAAATCTCCGGCTGCGCTAATATGAACGCCGACAAGAGGATAAATTTTTTTAGTCATAATAGACTGATTATTTTAATTGTCTTTGATTATATTTAATATTTTTTTTAATCTTGTTTCAATATCTCCGCCAACAATTTCATATTTAAAACCCCAATCGTCAAGTACTTGGCGATAGCGATCGTCTATATTTTTTTGAAAGGTCGGATCAGTGCTTCTAAGGCCATCGTCTTCAATAGCAAATTCAATTGGCAAATAAAACATGTGAGTATAGTTGGCATTTCGTCTGATCATTTCTGATAAAAGATCTTTAACTCTTTGATCTGGAAATAAAACATCAGCATAAACAGAATAATCAATTAGACATTTATCGGCAATGAATTTTTCAGTCAGTTTTTCCAATTCCAATTGTTTGGCAAACAGCCAAAATTGAGTTTCGGCTGGAGTGTTTTTATTGATGGCAAAACCTTTTTGATGCGCTTCCAGCACAATATCTGGAATAATTGGCAAGTCCAATTCTTGGGCTAGTAGTTTACTGATAGTTGATTTGCCTACACCGTGTGAACCAATAATAGCGATTTTCATAAATTAAAAATAATAATTATTATGCTTTTATCTTAACTAATTTACAGACAGAAATCAATTAAAAAAGCGGAAGGATAATCGTTTATCTTTCCGCTGATGTTTTTTGACGACTTTTTTATTGTGTCATTCTTTCAAACACTGACAATTGGTCATAAATGTGTCTGATAGATTCTGGTTCTAAATTCCTATCATGAGCGATTTTGCATATCTCTTCTTTGGCCACTTGCTTGTTTTTTTGCCATTCGCGATAGATATTACGAAGTTCTTCATGAATGAAATGGTGCGGTTGTAGAGCGAATATTAAAAGCAAATAACAAAGCTGATCCTTGTCTTGGGGAGCAACACTAAAAGAAAAACGATCATCCCAGCTGAGTTCTGGTTTATAAAATGGCGTCTGATAGCGTTCGCCAGTTTGGTAATAACGCTTTACTTCTTGTGCTGGGTCAATTGATGTTTTGTCGGCCAGCCTGAAAATTTCAGCCAAAGGAGATGTTTGCAATTCTTTGGGAAAAGGCTGGTGATCAACTGACTGGCAAAAATAATCATGATGCCTAATGATAGCTGTCAGATTATCGCCAGTCCAAGGAAACATAATTTTGGCTAAATAGGCGCTTTTTTCTTCATGATCATTTAATCCGGCATTTAAAGAACGGCTAAAATCATGAAGCATGGAGGCCCAAACTCTTAGACGATCTCTTTCTTTTGGTAAAAAGAAAGTAGACTTGGTCAGTATCGGGCAGGCCACGGATATTTTTAGATCTCTATCATAGACGGCCAGGCTATGATTATAGCCATGTTCGTCATCGTGATAAAAATTTTCTATTGCTTCAGCCATTTCCTCTACGCTGAACTTGGGGGTTGTTTGCAAAATGGTAAAGAGTTCTTTTTTGGTTATTCTTTCTATCGGCAGGCAATACAAGTCATACGGATCCACGAGGCTTTCCTTTTTTTGTTTGGGTTGAATTGACAATTGATAAAGAACGTATATAAATATGTATCAAAAAAACCGGTTATTGTCAACCGGTCTTCTTGTTTTGATTTTAGTCTTTGATGACAGTCGCTTTTAGATATTCTATGACTTTGCGATTGCCGAGAGTGTTTTTCAAATAATCTTTGTAGGTTTCAGCTTCTAATTGTTTTTGGACTTCGGGGTTGGCTGGATAATTTTTTAGGATTTCTGAAATTTCTTTTTGCACCTCATCTTCGGTGACGTCCATTTTTTGTTCTTGATAAATTTCACGGCAGAGAATGGAAGTTTTTACTCGTTCTTTAGCTTGAGGTTCAAATTCTTTTTCCAAGTCGTCGTGGGTTTTTTTGAGAGATTTTAAATAATCATCAAATTCAAAGCCCTGGCGGGAAACACTTTCTTCCAGTTCATGCAACATGCGATGGATTTCGTTGTGCACCAAAACTTCTGGTAATTCGCCGAATTCACAAATTTTAATTATGCTCTCCAACATTTCTATTTCCAATCTTTGTTCCTGTTTATGTTTTTCTTCTTCCTCTAAATTTTTCTTAATATTGTCTTTCATTTCTGCAAAGGTGGCAAAATGACCGCCGGAAATTTCTTTGGCAAATTCGTCATTAGTCTCTGGTAATTCTATGCTGTAAACTGCATTACAAGTGACACGAAAATCAGCTTTTTTGCCAGCCAGATTTTTTTGATGATATTCATCTGGAAATTTCAAAGAAAAATCTTTGACTTCGCCGGCTTTCAGTCCAACCAACTGTTCTTCAAAACCCGGAATAAATCTATTTTCGCCGATGGTGATAGGATATTTTTTCTGACTGCCATTTTCAATCGGCACTTTATCCAAAAAAACATCAAAGTTTATTTCTAATTTGTCATTTTCTTTAGCTGGAGTTTCTTTAATTGTTTCTTTGGCGCGCATTTTACGGATGTCAGCAATTATTTTTTCTGTTTTTTCAGCTTCAATGGTAATAGTCTCACGATGCAATTCAATTTTTTGCCAGTCACCGATTTTGATGCTAGGCAAAACAGACACAATTGCTTTATAAGTGAAAGGATTTTCCGGAGCAATTTTTTCCAAGTCAATTTTTGGTTGGCCAATGGCCATGATGTTTTTTTCTTTTAGAGCTGTATAGTAAGTTTTGGAAATGGCGTCATCAATGGCTTCTTCTAAGATAGCCATTTCGCCGAATTTTTGTTTGACAATATCATAAGGCGCTTTGCCAGGACGAAAACCCTCAATTTTGCTACGCTCAGAAATTCTGATCGCTGATTTTTGCAAAAACGGAGTCATTTCTTCCCAAGAAATATCCACACTGATTTCTATTTGAGACTGTGGCAGATCTTTAAATTCTGTTTTCATAATTTGAAAAATTATTATTATAATTTGTGCACTTTATCATAATTTTGGCAGAAAGTCAAAGCTCATCTTTCTTTATAATCTATTACTATCTATAATTTTTTCGGTCAGCAAACTATGGCCAGTCATAACTTTTGGCTTGGCTAAATTCAAGAGTTCTAAAATAGTGGGCGCCACATCCGATAAACCGCCGGCGCGCAAGTCATAATTTTTATCTGTCAAAATTGCTGGCACTAAATTGGTGGTGTGGGCTGTGTGTTTGTTGCCGGTTTCTGGATCAATATTCAGCTCGGCATTGCCATGGTCGGCAGTAATGAAAGCCGTACCACCAACCGATAATATTTTTTCAATCACGCGTTTTAGTTGATTGTCCAAAAATTCTATTGATGCAACTAGCGCCTCAAAATTGGCTGTGTGGCCGATCATATCTGGATTGGCAAAATTAATAAAAATAAAATCCGTGCCTTTTTCTATTTGTTCAATTGCTTTATCGGCAATGGCCTCGGCTTTCATTTCTGGCGCTTCATCATGTGTCTTAATATCTTTACGGCTGGAGATCAAAACATGTTCTTCTTTGTCATAAGGTTTTTCTTCACCGCCGTTTAAAAAGTAAGTGGCATGAGCGAATTTTTCAGTCTCGGCAATATGCGCTTGAGACAATCCAGCAACAGAAATTTCTTTGGCTAAATTGGTTTCAATGGCGATAGGACTAAAAGCCACCGGGCAATTAAAATCCGAACCATAAGAAGTCATGGTGGCAAAGAAAATATTTTTTTCTCTTTGTGTTTCAATTATTTTTTGGCTGATCATTTTGGCTCTGTCAGCTCTAAAATTAAAAAAGAAAACTCCGTCGTTATTATTAATAGTATAATTGTTGCCTTGGTCGTCCAAAAAAATAATTGGTTCAAGTTGTTCATCTAAAACTCCATGCTCATACATTTCTTTGATGACCTCTGATGGTTTGCGAGATTCTTTTTTATTTCCTTCACCTGAAAAAAGAGCTTTTTCTACGGGCACCAGACGATCCCAATTATTATCTCTGTCCATGGCATAAAAGCGACCAGAAGCCGTGGCAATAAAACCGATTTTTAAATCATCAATAACATCTTCTAATTCTTTAAGATAAAACCAAGCGCTTTGCGGTGGAGTATCACGGCCATCAGTGAAGGCATGAATGGCGATTTTGTTTATCCCGTTTTCTTTGGCAGTTTTAAGTAAGGCAAATAAATGTTCGCTGTGGCTATGAATGCCACCCGGACCAATCAGTCCCTGGATATGTAAAACCGAATCATATTTTTTGACATGATCAAAAAGCTGGATCAAGGTTGGATTATTTTTTAATTCATCTGTTTGAATGCACTTGGAAATGCGTGCCAAATCAGTATAAACAATTTGGCCGGAACCAATGGTGGTATGTCCCACTTCACTATTGCCCATTTGGCCGTCTGGTAGTCCCACAGCCTCGCCTGAGGCTTGTAGTAGTGTTGGATAGTATGTTTGCCACAAATAATCAAAGAAGGGCGTCTGGGCCATGGCAATGGCATTGTGCTCTTTGTCTTCGCTATAGCCCCAGCCGTCAAGAATGATTAAGGCCACTGGTTTTTTGGTATTTGTCATATAGTGATATGGATTTAATTTAATGATAGAATTTTACCTGCTTTGGAGATTTTTTTCAATTAAAAAACACGGCCGAAACCGTGTTTTAAAAATTAGATAAGTTTATTCTTGAGTTGTTTCTTCTTTGACGGTTTCTTCAACCTCGGCTGTTTCAACTGTTGGTGTAGTTTCTTCGGTCTTGGCCGGAGTTTCAGTCTCAGATTTCACTTCGTCAGTTGTTTCGGCTTCAGCTTCGGCAATAGCCTCTACATCAACTTTTTCTCCGCCATCGGAAATGATATCTATTTTCCAGCCGGTTAATCTGGAAGCCAAACGTACGTTTTGTCCTGCTTTGCCAATGGCTAGTGATAATTGATCATCTTTCACTTTGACAGTAGCAATTTTTTCAGCCCGTTCTTCGGAAATGTCGCTAAGTTCAACTGAAATCACTTTGGCTGGCGACAGTCCATTGATAATAAATTTGACTGCATCTTCATCCCATAAAATAATATCTATTTTTTCGCCGTTTAGTTCGGCAATAATGGTTTGGATGCGAGTACCACGTTGCCCAACACATGATCCGATTGGATCAATATTTTCGTCATTGCTGGTGATGGCCACTTTGGTACGGCTACCAGCTTCTCTGGCCACAGCTTTGATATCAATAACGCCATTAGCAACCTCGGGAATTTCAGTTTCAAAAATTCTTTTGACCACTTCAGTGCTCACGCGAGACAAAACCAATCTCGGTCCGCGAGTCGTTTGTTCCACTTCTTTGAGATAAAACTTCATGCGGTTGCCGATATTATATCTTTCGCGGTCAACTTGCTCTTCCGGTGGCAGTACAGCCACAGTATGGCCCAAGTCCACCAAAACATTACGGCCTTCACGGCGTTGCACTGTGCCGTTGATGACTTGATGTTCCAAAACTTTGTATTCGTCAAAGATATTTTGTCTTTCTTCTTCTCTAATTTTTTGAATAATGACTTGTTTGGCTGTTTGAGCGGCCATACGTCCGAATTCGCCAGTGATTTCCAGTGGAGTGATAATTTCATCGCCAAGTTTGTGTTTTTTATCCAATTCTTTGGCATCTTTTAATTGAATTTCAGTGCGAGGATTGAATTTTTTGATAGCCAGTTCATCTTCTGATAATTCAGTTTCCACGGCTTCGGCGCGAGCTTTGAATGGCTTTCTTTCTGTTTCATCTTCAATTTCTTCTACCTCGGCTTCTTCTGGCAGGTCTTCAACTACAGTTTTGACATCAAAAACTTCGGTTTTACCGGTTTTTGGATCAAAATTAGCGACAATATTTTGCAGTTTATTGCCAAAGTCTTTGCGGAAAGCAGCGGCTAAGGCTGATTCAATAGTACGCAGGACTGATTCTTCGGATAAGTTTTTTTCTTGGCAAATTTGTTGGATTGCCGCTTGAATAGCTGATTGTGACATATTTGTTGTTTTATTTAGGTATATTTAATTAAATTTAGATATTTTTTAAAAAAAAGTGACAGCCACAAGTAGCTGTCATTCAATCGTTCATCTATCATTAATATTAGTATAGCAAATTTGGGAGAGGATGTCAAATTTTTAATCCCTCAATACATCTTTAAACCAACTAATCCTAGCTTTTTTGCTTACAGAATTAATTTCAATAGCCACCACATCAAGTCGCCAAAACTTATCAATATTTTTGTTTTGCAAATAAATGTTAATGGCCTTATTCAGATGCCTGATTTTTTTCCAATCAACCGCTTGTTCGGGATAGCCATATTCAGCGCTGGTCCTGGTTTTGACCTCACAAAACAAGAGCTCATCGCCGTTTTCAGCGATGAGATCTATTTCACCATAAAGAGTATTAAAATTTTTACCAATTATTTTGTGTCCATGTCGCTGTAAAAATTCTCGTGCCAGATTTTCGCCATAATTGCCCAATCGCAATTTATAATCTGACATAAAAAATATTTATTTTCTTTTTGGTAGATATTTTCTGAATTCTTGATGTTTGGCAATTTGTTCTTTGATTTTTGGCAAAGCTTTGTATTGATATTTAATAATCATGGCTAGCCACCAGGCAAAAGCAAGCAGCCAAATAACCAGCATGAATCTGCTGGACAAGAAAAAGGCTTGTTCAAAGCGCAACCACACCATTATTAAACCGATAAGTCCCATAGTCAAAAGACAAGTGGCATATTTTTGCAGTAAAAAAGCAAAATGTGCTTCGTATTTTTTTACTTTTTTGGCAATCATAATGCCAATGCCGGCTATAGCCATAATGCCAAACACACCCAACAAAAAATAAGCCGTTTTGGGCTCAATAGATGGTTGCATGTCAAAAAAGTAGCTAGGAGTGAAAAACTTTATTAGATTAAAAGGCATAATTTAAGTTTATTTAACAAAAATAACTCCGTAATGATATGGTCCGGCTTCAAATTCTTCAATTACAGTCAGGCCGGCTTTATTGCCATGAGCAATCACTTCTTCTTTTTTTATTCTATCTGCCATGGGCGGGCCAAATGGTGTGGTGATGCTTTTCCAATCAACTACCATCATTTTACCACCAGATTTGAGCAGGCGTTTTATTTCTTGAAAAACCAATTCGTCCTTATCTGATTGAAACAATACATTAATAAGCGCGGCCACGTCAAGGGTGCCGGCTGGAATTTTGGTGGCGCCAACAATTTCTAAATTAGACCAAACCGTGCGCACATTGTCGTAGCCTTGTTGTTTGGCGATTTGATCCACTGATTGTAAAACTGACTTTAAAATGTCCACGGCATAAACAATGCCGTCTTTGCCAACTATTTTGGCTGGTGGAAAAGCAAAATAACCAAGATTACCGCAACCAAAGTCACCGACTTTCATGCCGGCAGTGATACCTAATTTTTCAAAGATATTGGCAGTGATAAGTTCATTGCCACCGCGTGGAGCTCCTGACATAAAAAATAATTAATTGTTTGCTTATATTATAGCAAATCATGAGAGCGGAAACAATTTTATTTATTGCTTAAATATTTATAAGCTTGCAGAGCGGCTTTGGCGCCTTCGCCAGCCGCGATAATTATTTGTTTAAAAGGCACATTGGAGCAGTCGCCAGACGCAAAAATTCCTGGCACGGAAGTTTCATTTTTTTCATTAATAATAATTTCACCGCCAGGGTTCAAATCAACAATTCCTTTGAGCCAGTCGGTTTTTGGTTGATAGCCGATTTCTATAAATACGCCATCAGTCGTTATTTCTGTGGTTTTTGAAGCGTCATTTGCATCGTTGATTATAATAGAAGTCACCTTGGTATCGCCTTTGATTTCCTTGGTCAAATAATTTTGGAAAGCTTGGACATTTGAGAGCTCAGAAACTTTTTTAATTACAAATGGGGTGCCGTTAAACTGCGGATATTTATTAATAATATAAACTTTGGCGCAAATTTCTGATAAATAATTGGCCGCTTCCAAAGCTGAATTGCCACCACCAATAACAGTCACAGTTTTGTTTTTAAAAAAAGGCCCATCGCAAATAGCGCAATAGCTCACGCCACGGCCAGTAAATTCATGCTCGCCGGGCACTCCGACTTCACGGTGGTGCAAGCCAAAAGATAAAATAACACTCTTGGCTTGATACTCGTGATTGTTGCTTTTTAAAATAAAACCGCCGTCAATTGGACTGATACTGGTTATTTCATCTTCAATTCTTTGAGCATCGAATTTATCGGCTTGGTGCTTCATTTTTTCAGCCAGTTCATAGCCAGAAGTCATTTCAAAGCCAGGGTAGTTTTCTATTTCATTATTGAGGGACATTTGTCCGCCAACTGCTCCGGCAATAATAACAGTGTCCAATTCTCGACGTCTAGCATAGATAGCGGCTGTTAATCCTGATGGACCACCGCCAACAATCGCCAGGTCATAAATTTTTTCTGGCATATTGTTTAAATTAGTTTGTTAATTTCTTCTGTTAAATTTTCTTTGCTTTGCAAGCCATTGAAAGTCTTGGCCGGATTGCCATTTTTAAAAATAATAATCGTAGGAACAGACATGACATTAAATTTTTGGGCGGTCAGTGGATTGTCATCAACATTCATTTTGCCAACCTTGGCTTTGTCGCCAATGGCTTTGGCTAATTCTTCAATAATTGGGCCTTGCATTTTGCATGGACCGCACCAGGGTGCGAAAAAATCAACTAAAACAGGCTTATCGCCCATAATTTCAGTTTCAAAATTAGCGTCGTTAAATATTACTTCACTCATAAATTTTTTAAGTTAAATTAGTTAATAATTTGTTTAATTGTATTTAAAAAGAGTGGCCACAATTTTATCCATGTGCTTTTTGTCGCATTTTTTAGCCTCGGTTTGCAGTAATCGCAAAGCTAATTGTCCCAGACTGGCTCGCGCTGCCATAATTTGGTCAATAATTAGCGAGCTGTCTTTTTTATTTTCAATCATTTTGGCGATTCCGCCTACTTGGCCGACTATTCTGTTGGTATGGTGTTGCAATTCAAGTTTTTTTGAGGGCATAAAAATAAGCTTGTTAATTTTTTAAAGTTATCAACAACTTAATTATATACCCTAGGGGGGTATGCTGTCAAGTTTTTGGTTGTATGTTATTTATGGTTGCAAAATTTCGTCTTGGTTGCAGTTGCCATTTATACAAATGATCACGGATTTGATGGATGAAAATTGTTTCAGAGTAGTTTCTATTTGGGCGTGAATACTGGTGACAGCGCAAGAACCACTAACCTTTGATAAACTGTTATTAAAATTAATTTCAGCCACGCCACCGTCTTTTATTTTGACACTTTGCAAATATGTTCCACTAGGAATGGTAGAAACCCAGCCAGCTGATTTTTCTTCTGCAGAGAGTGAGGTGAGTAAACCACGAACAGTATTTATTATATTGTCATCGTATTTTTTTGGTATGTCACGTTTGAGCGGGGACACGGCTGAGCAATCTGCCATGTTTGGATTATTTTTTGTGTTGGCATAAAAAGCCGTGATTGTGGTCGTCACTGATGTTTCTGTTGAGTTGTTTGTGTCAGTATTAGTAATCCCATCTTTGTTATTTTCAGAAACTACTTTTACTTCGCCATTTTCTTTGTTTGGGTTGACTGTAATAGAGACATTTTCTTGATTGTTTGAAACATTTGTATCGTCACTATTATGGCCAGCAGTTTTAGAAAAGTAAAAAATAGCAATAATTACTACAATTATAGCTACAATTGCGCCATAATTGCCAAATTTTTCGTCTTTTTTGTTATTTTTATCGTCGTTTGTGGTTTTATTGGTTTGTGAATCATCACCTTGATACACATAATTGTCCAAGTTTACTGTTTTTGGTTCAGTGGTGGGTGTATTTTCTGTTTTGATAGTGTTTTGTTCTATAATTGTGGCTATGGGAGTTGGCTGTGTTGGCATTGCTGTGGGTGTTGGTGTTTGTATTGGTGTGGCTACGGGATTTGGGGTTGAAACAGGAGTTGTTAAATTAGGAGTCATTGGCTGTGTGCTGTTTGTGTTGTTAATAGGCGCATTGCCAGTTGGAGTTGGAGATGGTGTTTTTTGTTCTTCCATATGATTGGAGTTAGATTTTTACGGGGATTATTTAAATTATTATAATATTTATATATATGCAACTATCTTCATTATTACAAACATCTGCAAACTTTAAATATTATTTTAAATTTGGATTTATTATTGCAGGATTAATATCTCTCATTATAGGTATATTTAATTATAAAGCAAATTATATCGGGATAATTTTTGGATATATTTTGATATCAATAGCAATTATATCTGTATTGATTGATATAATAACAAATAAAACATCTATTAATCTACCATTAAAAATTATGAATGCAGTTCCATTTATAATAATGCTTATATCTATAATTTGGTTATTTTTTATATTAGGATA
>JBAXTU010000019.1:0-14690 GCA_037130015.1 bacterium
TCGTTTTTATTTGTGCGCCCAGCTGGACTCGAACCAGCGACCATCAGCTTAAAAGGCTGTTGCTCTACCGACTGAGCTATAGGCGCATGATGCAAAATATTTAGTTTAAGTACCATATATCAGCTTAAAGTCCGCCAGCTGGCGGATCTACCGACTGAGTTATAAGCGCTCAAACTTTTTAAAAATTTTCTACCTTGATAACTTTTTAATTCTTTTTCTCTTTTAATTGCTTCTTCCTTTATATCAAATTCTTCTTTATAAAACAATAACCAATGGCCACCATTTTTGCTGGTAAATGAAGTTTTTTTATTTGGCAGTTCTTGATTGTGTCTTTTTATTCGTTTTTCTAAATCTGATGTGTATCCTATGTATATCTTGCTATTGCCGTTATTTAATGCATAAACGGAATATTTCATATGTTATAGACCATCAGCTTAAAAGTCCGCCAGCTGGCGGATCTACCGACTGAGCTATAGGCGCGTAAATAATAGTAATTTACTTAAAATATTCTAACAGAAAAAAAATGTTTTGGCAAGAGTTTTTTTGATATTTTTTTATGCCATTGACACAGAGCCAATATTTTGCTAGAATCATAAGTCACAGTTCTTTTAAAAAACAAACAAATAACACAACCAAAACAACAGAAAGGAAGGTTTCCTATGTGGGACCCATACGCAGAATTTGAAACAGCAACTTTGCCCAATGGACTAACTGTACACGCAACTAATTGGCCTGGACGCCCATGGGAATATGTAGGGTTTTTAGTTCATGTTGGCGCCAAAGACGATCCAATTGGACTTGAAGGCCTAGCTCATTTTGTTGAGCATGTGGTTTCAAACAACGTCGACATTACCCACAATAGTATCAAGGATTTTTTTGATGACAATGGTGGCAGTGTTAATTTGGGCGTGACTAGTTTTCCGTGCACAGAATTTCGTTTTTTTGTGCCAATTAGTAAGAATATTTTTGCCGAAGCTTTGTCTATTTTTGGTCGCATGTTATTTTCAGCTAAACTGGAAAAACTAATTGAGCGGGAACGACAGGTTATTATTGAAGAGTTTCAAGGTCACTATCCTTTTAATTTCAAGCTTGATTTGGATGTGAAAAAGCACAAAATACTCTACGCCGGACATTGTTTGGAAAGATCTGTTAGATCACTGGGTTTTCCGGAGTCAATAGAGAGAATTACTCAAGCGGATTTGCAAGCACACTATGACGAATATTATACTCCGGCTAACATAAGTATTGTCGGAGTTGGCGGTTTGCCCTTATCTGATTTAGTTGAATTACTAAACGAAAGTCCCTTGGCAATAAACAAACATGGGTCAAGAGTGGCATTGCCAAGACCGATGACTAAATTCGCTTCACTGGCTGAGAATCGCTGTGTTTTTGAATTATCTAAGCATATGGATTTGGTCGGTCTTGCCGAAATTGGTGGCTACAAGTCAACTGCCAGAATTCCAGGCAATATTGGCGATCAACCGATCAATTTAGCCTGTGATGTTCTGAATCGTTTGCTTAATGAAGAACTCAGGGAAAGACGCGCATGGACATATGATGTGCATTGCTCGCGCTATAGCTTTTGTGACTTGTTTGAATTTTCAATCAATTGCGATTCTTTCGCACTTACAGCCATAGACGAGATTGAAAAAGTCATTGAAGACTGCATAATGGTAGCAATAGATCGTCAGGATCTGTTTGAACAAGCCAAAAAGCGTGTTTTGCTAAATAATTTTATGGTTGATTTAAGTGGTAAAAATCTTTGCAATAACGCGCTTGACGATTTGGCATTTCATCAGCGGATTATCACCTTGACAGAATGGCATGAGAAGACGGAGAAAGTGACCATGGATGATATTCGCGACATTTTGCAATATCTTCAGCCAGAAAAACGCTGGACGCTCATTTTTAAGCCCTAATCATTACTAACAATCAATAGCGGTCAAATTTTTAATAGATTTGGCCGTTTTTTCTTTTTTTGCTATAATTAAAAAATCAAAAATAACATGACTTTATGTCTTCTTATTGCTATTTAAACGGCAAAATTTTGCCAACAACTCAGGCTAAAATAAGCATTAATGATATTGGCGTCTTGCGCGGTTATGGTGTGTTTGATATTTTACGCACTTATAATGGCCGGCCATTTATGATTAAAGACCATCTTGATCGCCTTGGCCGTTCAGCTAGTTTGTTGAATTTGCGTGTGCCTTTGTCACAAACAAAATTAAAAGAAATCATTCATAAATTATTATTAAAAAATAAATTAAAAGAAGCTCGCATCAGAATTGTGCTAACAGGCGGTGTTTCTCAAAACGGTTTTAATTATAATCCTAAAACTCCAACTCTGTTTATTTTGATTGAAAAATTAGAAGACTTGCCTCGCTCACTTTATGAAAATGGTGCCAAACTCACCACACTTGAATATCAGCGGGATTTGCCAAGCGCTAAAATCATCAATTATCAAATGGGCATTAAGTCTAATCATCTTAAGGCCAAAAATAACGCTTTGGAAATTTTGTATACCAAAAAAGGCAAAGTGTTGGAAGGTGTAGGCAGTAATATTTTTATTTTCAAAAAAAATACGCTTATCACGCCCAAGGATAATATTTTACTGGGCACAACTAGAAATTTTGTGATCAAGCTGGCGACGGCAAACCACCCCTCGCCCCTCCTTGGAAAGGATGGGAAGCCTTTCAAGGTTGAAGAAAGGGAAGTGTCTGTCAAAGAATTGCTGGGCGCTGATGAGTGTTTTATTACTTCCATCACCAAAGACATTTTGCCAATTGTCCAAATTGATGATAAAAAAATAAGCCATGGCAAAGTAGGGGAAAATACCAAAAAGCTCATGACCGCTTTCGCGGTATATGCGAAAAACAATTAAAATGTTATAATATAGCTATGTTGGAAAAAGTTTTATTGCGTCGTATTAGCTTACAGGAAGGCGAACAGGCCGAAATACTTATCAGACAATCCCTTTGGGCTTGGTCTGGGTTTATTTTTTTGGCTATTTTCTTAATTATTGCACCTTTTTTCTTTATTTATCCACTGTTTCATTATGGATGGCTGGGCGTGTTGATTTTTTTCATTTTGCTGTTTTTGGGTATAATAATTGCCCTCAATATGTATGTTAGTTATTTTTTTACGGTTTTTGTTATGACTAATATGAGAATTATAGATTTTGACCAGAGAGGCTTTACTCAAAATATTGCCACTCAGGTGCTTTATAATAAAATTGAAGATATTACTTTTGAATCCAAGGGGCTTGCTAATTTTTTGCTGGGTACTGGCAAAGTAGATATTAGTTTTTGGGGCAATAAAAAAATGAAATTGCGTTTGTTTTTTGTTAAAAATCCTCAAAGTATCGCTGGTGAATTAGTTGAAAGGCAAAAACGCTTAGGAGTGACCAAAACAACTGCCCAACCTGCTGATTTGTTGGAAAAAATAAAAAGTAAAATAGGAGAAGAAAGTTTTAATAATTTGGTTGCAGAGTAAAAATTTTTTAAGGCCAAAAAAACATGCCAACTTTCAGAAGACGAGGAAGATTTTTTTTCAATAAAAAAACAGCGGCAGTTGCGGTTTTTTTGTTTTTATTGATGATTATTTTTGGCTTGGTGCGTGAGGTTTTAAATCGTTTTCAGATTGACAATCAAATTAATATTTTGCAAAATCAGTTGAATGAATTAGAAAAACAAAATTCAGATTTGAATATGCTTATTGGTGCTTGGAGTGGTAGTAGTGTGGAAATGGAAAAGCAGGCACGTCTGAAATTGGGATTAAAAAAGCCCGGCGAAACCACCGTGCTTATAGTGAATGAAACTGCTACTAGTACTAATAATCAAACTGCTTCAGATGGAATTTTAATTCCTAACAAACCGGAAATGATAGGTAATATCGTCTTGCCTGCGAATGAAGCATTGTCTAATCCGATGAAATGGTTGAATTATTTTTTTGATCACACTAAAAAGTAAATGAGCCGACCGTGGGAATCGAACCCACAACCTATGGTTTACGATACCATTGCTCTACCATTGAGCCAGGTCGGCAAGATAAAAGCGGGTAGCGAGAATCGAACTCGCGCGTCAACCTTGGGAAGGTCGCATTCTACCACTAAATCATACCCGCCCACACTTTATTCATAATCATAGCTCAGTTTATGTCAAAAATCAAGATAAATTATTTTTTATTAATTTCTGTTTTTGTTTTTAGTTTATTTTTTTCTGTCTCAATAAAAACCGCCAAGGCCGAGGATTTTTTTGATTTTGGAAGTATTAATGGTGATTATACTTGGGCCTCACCCAAAGGTGATGTTAAATTTTCTGTTACTTCCAATACTGATTCTTTTTCTTTTTCAACCATGATGATTGCTGGCAAAAATGATATAAGCAGCGTCTATAATATTTCATCCACTACTTTGCCGGCTGACGACCTTTATCTAATAAAGTTTTTGTCGTATAATATAAGTAATGCTTCAACTAGCATTCAGGTTTCTTTGCGTTATACGCCAGATAATAATCATCAAGAAGTTTATTTTTACGATACAGCTCAAGAACAGTTTGTAAAAATTAACTCTCAACGCAATACAATCGCTCATACTTTGTCTTTTATTTGGCCTGGAAGTGAGTCATTGATATTTGGACTTTTCAATGAGCCTTCAGTTTCCGGTCGCGCCTCTTGGTACACGCATCCTAAATATAAAAATGATCTGATTGCGGCCAGCACTGACTTTGCTATCAATTCAAAAGTAAAAGTGACTAGCCTAACTAGTGGCAAATCTGTAATAGTCACTATCAAGGATTATGGTCCCAAACAATGTAATGATTGGACAGCTAAAGAAAAAAAACAACTAGGCAATTGTCAAAATAGAATTTTAGATCTGTCAAAAAATGCCTTTAAGGTCTTGGCGCCACTCGGAGCTGGTATTATTCAGGTAATGGCTGAGCCAGTAGTAGATACAAATTAAAATTACTATGATTCAATTATTAAATATTACCAAGCATTTTCCACCCAAGACTGAGGTGCTTAAAGGTGTCAATTTGAATATTGATTCCGGGGAGTTTGTGTCTATTGTGGGGCAGTCTGGCAGTGGCAAGACCACTATTATCCGTTTGTTGATTTCTGAAATTCGGCCAGATGCTGGCAAGATTGTGATTGGTGGTTGGGATATTACCAAAATTAAAAATAGGCAAGTGCCATTACTTCGCCGTCAATTGGGTGTGGTGTTTCAAGATTTTAAATTGCTGTCCAAAAAGACTGTTTTTGAAAATGTATCTTTTGCTTTAGAGGTGGCTGGAGAAACTCGTAGTCGCATCAGAAAGATTGTGCCACAAGTACTGAGTATTGTTGATTTGCAAGATAAAACTGGTCGTTATCCGCAAGAATTATCTGGCGGTGAACGTCAAAGAGTAGCTATTGCTCGTGCGCTTATTCACAGGCCAAAGATTCTACTAGCAGATGAGCCAACTGGTAATTTAGATGCTTTGAATTCCAAAGATATTATTGATTTGTTGTTAAAAATTAACGAATTTGGCACTACTGTTATTTTGGTCACTCACAACAAAGAAATTGTTAATGCGCTCAGAAAGCGTGTCATCACTATTGATGGCGGGCGTATTGTGCAGGATCAAAAAGTTGGTAAATATATCATTTAATTTTTATTTTAATATATGTTTTTATTATCAATCGCCAGATCAGTTTGGTTTGCCTTTCAATCTTTTTGGCGTAATATTTGGCTGTCACTAGTGACGATTTTTATAATTTTTTTGGCTTTGATTTCCATTAATTTTTTAGTGGTGCTTAACGCTATTTCTGATTTGGCTATTAAGGCAGTCAAGGATCGGGTGGATATTTCCGTCTATTTTAAACCTGAAGTTCAAGATAGTAAGATTGCCGAAATTAAAAATCAACTTTCAACCGTTAAAGGAGTTAAAACCATTGATTACAATTCACCACAACAGAATTTGCAAAGTTTTAAAGAGCGTCATGCCAGTGAATCTGTGATTCAAGAAAGTTTGACCGAGCTTGCTGGTAATCCGCTGGGAGCTACATTGGTTATTAAAGCCAAGGATTTAAAAGACTATCCGGCTATTTTGCAAGCTGTGGACAATCCGGATTATACTTCGCTTATTGAGGATAAAAGTTATGATGATCATCAAGTGGTTATTTCCAAAATTAATGGCATCACCGATAGCGTCAGAAAAGGCGGATTGATTGTTAGTTTGGTTTTTATTATTATTGCTATTTTGATTGTGTTTAATACGGTGAGAATAACGATTTTTACCCACAAAAATGAAGTGAGTATCATGAAGTTAGTGGGAGCTGGCAATTGGTTTGTACGCGCGCCGTTTATTATTGAAATTATTATTTCCGGTGTGGTGGCTTGTGTTTTGTCCACCTTGGTTGTTTATGTGAGTTTGGCTTTTGCTCAGCCATACTTGTCTTCATTTTTTGATGGCGCAAATTTTGATATTCTAGGCTATTTTAATGCCAATTTTTTGATAATTTTTGGCACTCAGTTGGCTGGCATTATCATTTTGAATGTTATTAGTAGCAGTATCGCTTTGAGGCGATATTTGAAGGTCTAGGGTGGGGTAGGGCTTGATAAAAATAGAGTTTTATGCTATATTATTTATGTCGCCCTACTGGCGGCATTTAAAATCTGGATTATTTATAGTTTATTAAAAGTAAATATAAAATATTTTATGTCAAAGAAAAAGAAAACAGATCCGCGCGTCAAAGTGCCAAAACTCAAATGGCGTGAGAAAAAATTGAAAAAGAAGGATAGATAAACGCCTTAGTGTCATCCCGACCGAGGCCTCAAGGCCGAGTGGAGGGATCCCTTAAAGAGGGGTTCCTCGGCATTTCTTTTTTATAAAGAAAAAACAAATTATATTCGGGGATCGTCTAATGGGTCCGACCGGAAGGGAGGACGGGCAGAAGTGAGGCAAGGCCCGCAGGCCGAAGCCGAGACTTTGTTTGTTGCGACCATAAGGAGCAATAAACACTGCCCAGGAAGGGAACATCTTGGCACAATTAACAAATTATAATCGGGGATCGTCTAATGGTAGGACAGTGGCCTTTGAAGCCATTAATCGGGGTTCGAGCCCCTGTCCCCGAGATTAAAAAAACAAACACACCTAAACAGGTGTGTTTGTTTTTTTATTGGGACAGGGGCTCGAACGGGCAGAAGCGAGACAAATTTTATGCCGATTTTTTGTAGGTATAAAATTTAAGCGAGCGTAGACAATTGCGACCATAAGGAGCAGTTGGCTCTGCCCAGGACAACGAAGTTGTTGCGGAAGCAACAGCGAGGCGGAAGCCCCTGTCTAATTTGCCAACCCAGGACAAGCGCCATGAGAATGGCGCGCGGAAGCCCTTGTCCTTGATTTTTATAGTTGAAGGTGGGATAATTGTAAAAGAAATATTAAATGGTTTATGTTGGTTTTTATAGACGATTCCGGCGATCCCGGATTTAAATTTAATAAAGGTTCTTCAGAATTTTTTTCAATTTCCATGGTTATTTTTGATGATAATCTGGAAGCTGAAAAAACAGCAGTGGCCATAAAGCAATTAAAAAGAGATTTAAAATTTACAGAGAGTACCGAATTTAAATTTTGCAAAACCAAACAAAAATATCGATTAGCTTTTTTAGAAACAATTAAACCATTTAATTTTGCGGTTAGAAGTTTGATAGTAAAAAAATCAGATATAAGGAGTTTGGAATTGCGGAATAATAAAGAGTCATTCTATAGCTATTTTATTAAAATGGCTCTCAAACATACTAACAACTCAATTGTTAATGCTAGTATAAAAATTGATGGCAGTGGAGATAGGCAATTTCGCAAAAGTTTTCTTAATTATTTGCATAGAGAATTGAATGATGGTGACATGGTGGTGGTTAAAAAATGTCGATTGGTTGATTCTAAAAATGATGTTTTAATTCAAATGGCTGATATGGTTGCTGGTAGTATTAATAGATCATGCTATAAAAATAAAAATAATTGTTTAAGGTATAAGACAATAATAGAAGGACATATTAAAAATATTTGGAATTTTAAATAACAAAAAACAACCTCTTGCGAGGTTGATTCCGACCATGTTCCTATACTGGTTGTCCCAGTCACGCCACCGTCCGGTGACAGTTCAGAATACAGGTCTTTGTACTTTTATTGTAATATATAATTACAAAAAAATCAATTAATCTGTGGATAACTATGAAATTTTATCTAAATTAACTTGTTTTTTTGCGTCTTTTTGATATAATTATTCTAGAAAGTTTCATTATGGGTTCAAAAAAATCATCAATACTAATATCAAAAATATTGCTATCAATTGCGATGGGTGGTTTTTGCTTGACTTTTGTAGCATCTTTAGTTAAAATGCCTATAGGCATTTTAACTAAAGATGCTTGAAATAATTTTTTGTTTACTTAATTAATGCGGCGTAATGCCGTTTTTTTGTTTTTTATAAAATTGCAATTTGCGGTCAAAAGTGGGATAATTATCATAGTTTATTAAATCTATAGGTTGTTTACGATGTACATTGGATAGTGCATGGGCAATCTTGAGAAGTATTAAAAAAATAAATATGGAAAAGAAATCTTCAAATAAAAGTTTGCGTAAAGCAAATAAAGACAAGAATGATGAGTTTTACACTCAACTTGCTGATATTGAAAATGAACTTAAACACTATAAAGACCAATTCCGAGGTAAGGTAGTTTTTTGTAATTGTGATGATCCGAAAGAAAGTAACTTTGTTAAATATTTTAGCATGAATTTTGAACACTTAGGTTTAAAAAAATTGATCGCCACGCACTATAAGGATGCAAATTTATTTACGAAAGAATCGCCTTATAAATTGGAATATACTGGAGATAAAAATGGTAATCGCATGCCTGATCAGAATGAATTTATGACCAAGATGATAGACACCGGTGATTTTCGTAGCGAAGAGTGTCTTAAACTACTCAAAGAAGCGGATATAGTTGTAACTAATCCGCCATTCTCGCTGTTTCGTGAATATATTGCGCAAATTTTCGAGTATGATAAGAAATTTTTAATTATGGGCAATCAAAATGCGATTACTTATAAAGAAATTTTTAAATTGATTAAAGAGAATAAGGTATGGCTTGGACAAAGTTTAAATGGTAGAAATATCTTATTTCAAATTCCGGATTACTATGAAAGTTACTACAAAATTTTAGACGGTAAAAAATATGCATTTCCGAAAGGAGTGGTATGGTTTACTAATCTTGATGTGCCAAAACGAAATGAAGAAATGGTATTGTACAAAAAATATACTAAAGAAGAATATCCTACTTATGATAATTATGATGCGATAAATGTCGACAGGACAGAACAAATTCCTTTAGACTATGCTGGAGCTATAGGTGTGCCAATTACTTTTTTACATAAATACAGCCCCAAGCAATTTGAAATTATAGATGGACTTAACCGTTATAGTATTTTGTCTGGGCCTACTGACGAAACTAGGGGTAAATATTTAGCACAAATAAATGGTAAGCCCACCTATGTTAGAATTGTAATTAAAAATAAGAAAGTAAAAAAAATAGTATGAAAATTGAGCTATATAAAATTTCAGTACGAAAAGTAATTGCCGGCTACAAAGACAGCGCCGAAGAAGGTGTAGTCGCTTATGGTGGCAAGCTTGATATTCGTCCAAAGTATCAGCGTGAGTTTGTTTATAAAGGTCACCAGCGTGACGCTGTTCTTGAGACAATTAAAAATGGTTTTCCACTCAATGTAATGTATTGGGTTAAAACTGACGAGGGTAATTATGAAGTGTTGGACGGCCAACAGCGTACCATTAGTATTGGGCAATATGTAAACGGAGATTTTTCATTGAATGACCGGTTTTTTCATAACTTAACAGACGAAGAACAAAACCAGATTTTGGATTATGAACTCATGATTTATTTTTGTGAGGGCAAAGACAAAGAACGGCTGGACTGGTTCAGGATAATTAATATTGCCGGTGAAAAATTGACTGACCAAGAATTACGTAATGCAGTGTATACCGGACCATGGTTAAGTGACGCTAAATTAAAATTCAGTAAATCAAACTGTGCGGCATATCTCTTAGCAAATGATGGCGGCTCATTAGTGAGTGGGTCGCCAATTCGCCAGGAATATCTAGAAACAGCACTCTCATGGATTAATGATAGTAAGATAGAAGATTATATGGCTAAGCATCAACATAACAAAAACGCTGACGAGCTGTGGCAATATTTTCAGGATGTGATTGTGTGGGCGCGAAAGACTTTTATAAATTATCGTCGAGAAATGAACAGTGTTGGATGGGGAGAACTTTATAATAAATTTAAAGACAAAAAATTGAACGCTAGTAAAATAGAAGCCGAGATTAAAGAATTAATGGTAGATGAAGATGTGACGAAAAAATCCGGCATTTATCCGTATGTTTTAACGAGACAAGAAAAGTACCTTTCAATTCGCGCTTTTACTGATAAAATGAAACGCGAAGCGTATGAGAGGCAGAATGGTATTTGTCAGCATTGTAAAGGTGATAATAAGAAAAAGAAATGGGAAATTGAAGAAATGGAAGCTGATCATATTAAACCATGGTATGAGGGAGGAAAAACGATTGCAGAAAATTGTCAGATGTTATGTAAGCAAGATAATCGAACTAAATCCGGAAAGTAAGGTAATAAGTTTAAAAATATGTTCAAGGTTGGTGCTAGATTTATTGGTGATTTTAAAGATGGCGATAATATTAAATATAATTTAGAGATTCTTAATGTCTTATATACTTATTATAATCAGGCAGTACTAACTAGAGAAAAACTTTTACTCTGCAAACCGATAATTATTTTATTAGTTTCTGTTATTGAGGCTGTAGTAGACGATTTATTTTTTAAAATTGATAGGTATCATAGAGAAGGAGTATCTAATATACCAATCGAGATGATGGAAAAAATAAGAAGTAAAAAATACAAAAAATTGGATAATCAGTTGGATTTATGCATTAAGTATGATATTTTTGATGGTGTTTTAAGTAATTTTTATGCAACACTAAAAGAATTAATAAAATTAAGAAATAGAATACATATTCAAAATAATAAAATGTATATACCATTAGATGAAGATGACGCTTTTAGTGAATCAAAAAAAGTTTCGGCAGAAAAAATCTGTGAATATATTTTTAAAAAAATGGTTAATAAATTTGATAGAGGGCCATCTTTTAATGATTATATTGGTTATTTCGAAATGCCATGGGAAGAACATTTTTCTAACAGTAAGAATAAATTATAAATTGGTGTAGTAGACGATTATTGCGTTTATGCGGCAGCAGTTAACAATAAAATCAATTAAAATTATTTTATGTTTTGGAGATTCAGAAAAATAAAAATCACTCCTTCTCAGGAGTGCTTTTTTATCTCCTCCTCTTGACAATCCCTCCCAAATCCCTTAGTATATATTCACTTGAATTTTGTGTTCCTTTTAACCATAAAACGGAGGTTAGTTAAAGATGAAAAAAATTGTTAGAGTCGTTGGTATTCGTAAAATAGAAGGTGACCGCATTGTGGTCTCTGGTGTAGGTAAAAATTATAGTAATCAGCAAGATAATGATCCATATAATTTTGCACGTCTTGGAGGAGGACATGGTGAGTATACTATGGGCAGAAAACTAATGTTGCACATAATTGATGGCGATAAACAAATTGAGATTGATGTGTCAAGACAATTCCGTAATAAGCTTGGGAGATGTTTGACTATCAAGTGTATTAAAGCCATTATTTGTGTCCAGCCAGATTTAGTAGAAATCGAACTTGAAGAAGGCCACTGGCAAGTCACCGATGACACTATTGCTGATTGGGTTATTATGGCCAATATCAAATAATTTTCTATAATCAAAAAGCCGTCTGAATTCGTTCAGATGGCTATTTTATTTGTTAAAATCCGCTTTTGTGCTAAAATTATAAACATGTCAACCATTTTAAATATAGATCAAATAGTCTATCAGCAAATGTTTTTACTTCAGCACGCTTGGCTCACACCAGTGATGATTTTTATTACCGATATTGTGGGGTCGGTCAGTCTGCCGATTTTTGTCGCTGTACTTATTTTTTATTTTTGGCGACAAAAACAGAAGGCTAAAATATATTTGGTTATTTTTGGTTTGGGCGGGGGATTGATTATTGAAATGGCTTTAAAAATGATTATTGGTCGGGTGCGTCCGCCAGTTGAGCTAGTGACAGAAATCACTTATAGTTTTCCTAGTGGTCATGCCACAATGGCCGCCATCTTTTTTGCGATTTTGATTTATTGTTTTAAAGATAAGATTAAGAATTTATTTTGGCGTCGGTTGTATATTTTTGCCAATATTTTTTTGTGTTTACTGATCGGTTTTACTAGATTGTATTTGGGTGTGCATTGGCTGAGTGATGTGGTGGCTGGTTTGGCTATTGGAATGATTTGGTTTTTTATAGTTGAAAAATTAACAAGAAATAAAAAATAAAAATATGGAGGACAAAAATAATCAAATTATAATCTATTCAGCTCGAGGTCAAGCGCCGAAGATTGAGGTTAAGTTGGAAAAAGACACTGTTTGGCTCACACAAGCACAGATTGCTCAGCTTTTTGGTGTTCAAAGACCAGCCATAACCAAGCATTTAAACAATATATTTAAAATTAAAGAGTTATCTGAAAATTCAGTTAGTTCCATTTTGGAACATACTGCAATAGATGGTAAGGTTTATAAGACTCAATTTTACAGTTTAGATGCTATTATTTCTGTAGGTTATCGTGTTAATTCACGACAGGCCACTCAATTCCGCATTTGGGCGACTAAGGTTTTGCGCGATCATATTATAAAAGGCTTTACCATCAATTCTAGCCGATTAAAACAAATCAAAGTTGAAAAATTGGATGAATTGGAATCGGCCGTGACTCTTATCCGTCGCACTATTGAAACGCGACGTTTGACTGGCACACAAGAGAGGGGTTTATTAAGAGTAATAACCGATTATACTAATTCGTGGGTTTTGCTCACCAAATATGATAATCATCAAATTGGCACGCCTAAAAATGTTTCTAAGGACAAATATGTTCTGACTCATGAAGAAGCTGTTGATGCTATTTTTAGTATGAAGCAACAACTAGCCAAAAAACTTGGCGATTCAGATTTGTATGGCCGTGAGCGTCAAGACGGACTCTCAGCGATTGTTGGCGCCATCAATCAAACTTTTGGTCGTAAGCCACTTTATCCCTCAATTGAACATAAAGCCGCGCACTTGTTGTATTTTATGGTCAAAGATCATCCGTTTATTGATGGCAACAAGCGGATTGGCGCTTTTTTGTTTATTTATTATTTATCACGCTGTAATTATTTGTTCAAAAAAAACGGCGAAAAGAAAATTAATGATAATGCCTTGGTGGCTTTGACTTTGCTGGTGGCCGAAAGCGATCCCAAAGAAAAAGACGTGATTGTTAAATTGATTATGAATTTTATTGTTAAATAAAAAACCATGACTCAATCTCAAGCGCTAGATATAATGAAAACTGGCGCTAATATATTTTTAACTGGTGAGCCTGGCTCAGGCAAAACGCATATTGTAAATGAATATGTGTCTTATTTGCGTTCATTTGGTATTAAGCCAGCCATCACAGCTAGTACAGGTATTGCGGCCACGCATATCGGTGGTATGACTATTCATTCGTGGAGCGGTATTGGCATTAAGTCTGATTTGAGTCGTGGTGAATTAGATAAAATTGCCAATGACAAAAGAATTGGTAAAAGAATTAAAGAAGCCAAGGTTTTGATTATTGATGAAATATCAATGTTGCCACCAAAGACGCTCAACATGGTTGACGCTGTATGTCGTCGTGCTCGGCAAAATCCCAATCCATTTGGAGGATTGCAAGTTATTTTAGTTGGAGATTTTTTTCAGTTGCCACCAATTATTAAAAATCAACCTAATAATTCGCAAGCGACCATAGTGAGTGAAATGGCCGAGCGTTTTGCTTATGGCTCGTCAGCTTGGGCCAGCGCTAATCCCATTGTTTGTTATTTACATGAACAATATCGCCAAGACGATCATGATTATCTCAAATTACTTTCAGCTATTCGCGCCAATAAATTTTCAGATTTCCATCTTGGTTATTTACAAAAGCGGAAAATAAAATATATTGACGCACCAAAAAGTCTGCCCAAACTTTATTCGCATAATTTTGATGTGGATAGAGTTAATGCTGAAATGTTAGTGCGTTTGCCTGGACAGACTAAGTCTTTTGCCATGACTTCCCATGGACATAATCATTTGGTGGAAACTTTAAAACGCGGTTGTTTGTCGCCAGAAAATTTGGAACTCAAAATAGGTGCTAGTGTTATGTTTACTAAAAATAGTCCCAAAGGAATTTTTGTAAATGGCACCTTGGGTACGGTGGATAGTTTTGATCCTGCCAGTAATTTGCCAATCGTGGCTGTTAGTCGTGGACAAAAAATTATGGTGGAACCAGCTGATTGGCTTTTGGAAGATAGGGGAGAGTCTGTGGCGCAGATTACTCAATTGCCATTACGTTTGGCTTGGGCTATTACTGTGCACAAAAGCCAAGGCATGTCATTGGACGGCGCGGTTATGGATTTGTCTTCGGTTTTTGAATATGGGCAAGGCTATGTGGCGCTCTCTCGTGTCCGCCGTTTGTCTGGTCTTCATT